>NZ_JAGDFV010000011.1 GCF_017497985.1 Meiothermus sp. CFH 77666 | reverse complement strand
GATCAGCAGCAGGTCTTGCCAGCGATGATGGGTTTTCAAGTACTCGCGGGAATCGGGTATCTGGGCTAGATACGGCAACGGACTGGGGATGGAGACAGCTTTCATATGTGATTATGATAAAAGCCTGGCCACATACCGGGCCGCCATCGGCCCAGGCTGTAGTAAGGTGAAGTAGATGCGGGTGCAACTGATCGCCGTCCAAACCGAGCTGCAAACCGCGCCCTATACCAGCGCCCTGGCCTTCAAGCAGTATGTACTCGAGCTCTGCCGGGCCGCCACGGAGGGCCTGCCCCAGGACGAACCCCGCATTCTGGCTTTCCCTGAACTGTTTGCCCTGCCCCTGGTGTTCTGGCTGGAGACCTCGAGGGCGGTGCAGGGGGCCCGAACCAGCCTGCAGGCTGCCTTGCAGTTACTCCGCGAACACTGGCCTGCCCTCCTGCAGCTGGGGGTCTGGAGCCCCGCCGCGCTCTACCATCTACGAGCCCCATTGGTCTGGCCGGTGTACGAACAGGCCTTTCGGGAAGCCGCTCAGGCAGTCGGTGGTTACGTTGTGGCCGGCAGTATTTTTAGTCCGCAAATGGACTGGGAGCCGACGCAGCGCCTCCACGCCAGGGGCAAAGGCGTGTACAACCTCTCGCTCATGGTTTCGCCCCAGGGCGCCGTGCTGGGGCGCATCCCCAAGGTTCATCTGACCGCCGATGAACGCCGCGCGTTTTTGACGAGCGGCCAGATGGGCAGGCAGACCCTCCACACCCGCCTGGGCACTCTGGCCAACCTGATCTGCCTGGATGCTTTTCACGAAGACCTGATCGAGCAGGCCGACGCCGCCGGGGCCTGGCTGGTGGTACAGCCCTCGGCCAACGCTGCCCGCTGGGAGGGGCCCTGGAGTGCAGACCCCCGCGAAGTAGAGGGCGAGGTCTGGCTGCGCGAAGGGCTTGCCAGGAAGCTGCAAAACCGCGAAAACCTGCACTACGGGCTCAACCCCATGCTGAATGGGCGCTTCTACGACCTCTCTTTCGAGGGCAGGAGCGGCATTTACCAGCCAGGCGCGCCCCTGGCTCTGGCCGAGAGCGCCACCGGCAACGCCTTCGTGCGAGCGGTAGTGGAGATACCCCGTTTGCCGGGCAAGTCCGACTGATAACCTGGTCTGCCCCCGCCTTGAGCCTTCGGCCTTCAGTTTTCGGATAAATTATGTGTTATGCGCCTCTCCAAAACCGACATCTACGCCTTCAAAACCCTGGGCTACCTGGGCACCCAGCCCCAGGGGCGTTTGGTGAGCAGCGAGGAACTCAGCCAGGCCACCGGGGTAGGGCATACCTATCTGGTGCGGATTCTGGCTGCGCTGGTGGGGCATAACCTGGTGGTTTCCAAAAAGGGCCAGGGTGGGGGGTATGCGCTACCCCGCCCACCGGAGGAAATCAACCTGCGCGACGTGATCCGAGCTGTGGACGGGCCTATCGCCCCGCTGGCCTGCGTCAGCCTGAACTGGCCCAAAGCCTGCGCCCTGGAAAAGCGCTGCCAGGCGCGAAGTGCGGTCTGGCTCAAGGTGCGCGATGCCGTGCTGCAAAGCCTGAGCCAGGTGAGCGTGGCCGACCTGGCCGCCGACTTCCGCCAGGGGGTAGACTACTCGGAGTGCCTGGAACACCTGCTGCCCTCGAGCGAACTGCTCACCCGCCGGGCAGCCAAACCGCTCAACCGTCCCAAGTCATCCAAGCGGTAGCCTACAGAGGATTGTCCGGCCTACCACGACGCTAAACGCAAATCCGAACTTGCCCTGGGCTATCGGGCAGGCTGCAGTATTGAAACCGAAAGCCACAATGTGTATCATCTCGCCATTAGATTACATTTTTTGTAATCTATGTCAGCGTAACCTTTGACAACTTTGCCCTAAGCTGTTTCAGGTTAACTGGTGCAGTGACCAACGGTTCTTTTGGAGGTAAGAGATGAGCTACGCCAACCCCGATGTGCTGGTTTCCACCGACTGGGTGCTGGAGCACCTGCAAGACCCCAAGATCAAGATTCTCGAGGTCAACGAGGACATCCTGCTCTACGACACCGGCCATATTCCTGGCAGTCAGAAGATCGACTGGCAGGCCGACCTCTGGGACGACACCATCCGCGAGTTTATCCAGCCCCACGAGCTGGCCGCCCTGTTCGAGCGCCTGGGCATCTCCAACGACACCACCATCGTGCTGTATGGCGACAAAAACAACTGGTGGGCGGCCTATGCCTTCTGGTTTTTCAGCTACAACGGGCACCAACACCTCAAGCTGATGAACGGCGGGCGCATCAAGTGGACGCAGGAAAACAAGCCCCTCACCACCGAGGTGCCCATCTACCCCAAAGGCTCCTACACCCCCGGCCAGCGCGACCCCAGCCTGCGGGCTTTCCGCGACGAGGTGCTGGCCCATTTGGAAAAGGTCAAGGCGGGCAAAGGTGCGCTGGTGGATGTGCGCAGCCCTGCCGAGTTTACCGGCGAGAAAACCCACATGCCCGAGTACCCCCAGGAAGGGGTGCTGCGCGGAGGGCACATCCCCGGCGCCCGCAGCATCCCCTGGGCCACCACCGTCAACCCCGACGGCACCTTCAAGAGCGCCGAAGAACTGCGTGCCATCTACGAGCCCAAGGGCGTAACCCCCGACAAAGAGGTGATCGCCTACTGCCGCATCGCCGAGCGCAGCAGCCATAGCTGGTTTGTGCTCAAGCATCTCCTGGGCTACCCCAACGTCAAAAACTACGACGGAAGCTGGACCGAGTGGGGCAACGCGGTGGGTGTTCCCATCGAAAAAGGCCCGGAAAAGTAGCAGGGCAACTGCTTTAGCGTTGTAAAGGCAACCATAGCAGCCAAAGTGAAAGGCGGCGAACGGTCCCGCCAAGCCTCACTTTGCGAACCGCCGTCATTGTGAGGAAGCCAAAGGCCGACGAAGCAATCCAGGGGGGCTCGCCAGGCTACCGGCCGGGCAGGGCGAACTGGATTGCTTCGCATCCTGCGGATGCTCGCAATGCCAACAAGATTTTCAAAAAAATCCCAATCGGTGCCAATGAAACATCCCCTGCCGGGCCATACTTCAACGGGAACATTCGGACTAGACTAGGGGAAATGCCCGATACCACGTCCGATGCTGTCATCCATCCACACGAGCGTAAGGCCCTCGAGGAGCTCCTGCAATTCCCCCTCACCGAGGCGCTTTTTGGCCGTAGGAGCCGCCGCTTTGCCCTGGGGGGCGAGCTGCCCGAGGGGCCCCTGGCCTACCGCTCGCGGTATGCGCCCTATCCGCTTTCGGAGCTCGAGCGCCTGCTCATCCTCACCACGGTGGGCGGCCTGACCGGCTGGCACAACCTGATCAGCCACCACAAAAACGTGGCCCCTTACCTGCCCAGCTACTCCGGTATGGCCGCCGGGCGCACCTTCCCCAGCGCGGCGGGCTTCCACACCAGCCAGATTTTCTTCACCGACGATAGCGGCACCTATGTGTTCAAAACCCGCGATGCCCGCCCGCTGGTGCCGCGCAACGCCAAGGGCCAGGTAGACCTGGTGGAACTGCTGCTAGCGCACCGGCAGTACATTCACAAACTTTCGGATACTCGGCTTCATATTCCGCCCCGCGAGCCCTACATGGCCGGCCACAACGCCTGGAACGCCAACAAACCGGGCTCACTGCTGGTCTGGCCAATAGCCGACGTAGCCCAGCACCAGCTCCTAAAGCTCCTGTTTATTGCCCAGAACGGCTTCGTACTCTACGACGACGTACACAACCGGAGCATCCCAGGGCTGGAAAAGTTTAAGGATTATGTAGCGGTGGACAAGCCCTACCCCCTCACCGCCTTTGACCAGGCCACCCTGGCCGAAGTTTCGGCGGAAATCAGCGCAGCGGTATTTGCGGGCCACCTGATGCAGCAGGCCATGGGCCTGGGCGGCTGGATGCTCAACGGCCTGGATCGGGTACGAGTGCTGGGAGCCTCGGGCGATCCTGAGGTGCCGGGGCTGGGCTTCCGCTACGACCACAAGCCCGGCTGGTCGCGTCCTAACCCCACCGGCCTCGAGGGTGTTTTTGAAGGCCACTGCCCGCCTCACTACCCCGATATGCGTAGGGCGGTAGAAGCCCTGGTCGAGCGCAAGTTTGGCGAGGGTGGCCCCTTCCACCCCCAAACCCCAGGGCCCTGGAAGAACGCCCCGGCGGTGCGTTCCCAGGCTTTCCCCCACCAGGATTGGCTGGTTGAGCTGGTTGCTACCCAGGCCCAGTACCTCTTCGATACCTTCGGAAAGTTCCCCGCCACGGTGCCCACCATCTACAGCCTGATGTTTTTGCAGACCCACCACCTCGATCTCGAGTACTACGACCGGTTTTTCGAGCCGGGGGCCTACCTGCCCACCCACCGTGAACACCTGGAAAAGTGGCATGGGGTGCGGCTGGAGGAGTTGCCGAAAAGAGACGATGGTCAATAGTCTATGGTCGATAGCCGATAGCTGATTGCTGATTGCGAAAGGGCAACTTAGCGGCCTCGCGCCGAACGGGATGGCGCGGTTGGCCTGCCCAAACCGACACATGTCGGATTGCGTCCAGCCCGTTCTGTTTTGCTATCAGCTATGAGCTATTGACCATTGGCTTCTTTCCGCAGCTTTTGCAGGCCCCCCTCGAGGTTATACACCTGCTCATAGCCCGCCGCTTCCAGGTACAGCCCGGCCAGCTCGCTCATTACCCCACGCTCGCAGATAAGCAGCAGGGGGCGGTCTTTGGGCAGGTTGTGGTTGCCGTGCTGGATGTCGTGCAGGGGAATGTGTACGGCACCCTCGAAGTCGCCCTGGTTGTACTGCTCCGGCGGGCGCACATCCACCACCAGCGGGTTGTCCTGCAAAAAGCTCTTGAGCAACTCGGATTTCAGGGTACGCATGTCTATAAGATAAGGCATCCGTTAGGGGCGATTGCCCTGAAGGAGCGTGTTTGAGACGAGCATCTGGAGGGGGGCATTTTTGGAGGAATGACCCGCAACTGGGGGCTTCTTCTAGGGGTTGATAGTTTATGCCAAAAATCTGAATCAGTATGCAAAGCCCCGTAGCCAGAAGGCAGGATAAATGATATTCTCTCCCCTTGGTATGCCCGCCCGCACCGATCTCAAAAAAATACTCATCATCGGCTCTGGCCCCATCACCATCGGCCAGGCCGCCGAATTCGACTACTCCGGCACCCAGGCCGTCAAGGCCCTGCGTAGCGTGGGCTACGAGGTGGTGCTGGTCAACTCCAACCCCGCTACCATCATGACCGACCCCGAGCTCTCGGAGGGGACGTACCTCGAGCCCCTCACAGTGGAGTTCCTGGAAAAAATCATCGCCCAGGAGCGCCCGGACGCCCTGCTCCCGACCCTGGGGGGACAGACCGCGCTCAACCTCTCGATGGCCCTTTTTGAGCAGGGGATTTTAGAAAAATACGGGGTGGAGCTGATCGGGGCCAATGCCGCCGCCATCAAGAAGGGCGAAGACCGCGAAGAATTCCAGAAAGCCATGCTGAAAATCGGGGTGGACGTACCCCGGGGCAAGATGGTGCACAGCCTGGAAGAGGGGCTGGCCTTTGCCCGCGAGGTGACCGGCTACCCGGTGGTGGTGCGGCCCAGCTTTACCCTGGGGGGCACCGGCGGCGGGATTGCCGAAAACGAAGCAGAGTTCATCGAGATTCTCACCCGTGGGCTCTCGCTCTCCCCCACCCACTCCGCACTCGTGGAAGAGTCCATTGTGGGCTGGAAGGAGTACGAGCTCGAGGTCATGCGCGACAAGAACGACACCGTGGTGATCATCACCTCCATCGAGAACGTAGACCCCATGGGCGTCCACACCGGCGACTCCATCACGGTAGCCCCCGCGCAGACCCTCTCCGATGTGGAGTACCAGAAGATGCGCGATGCGGCCATTGCCATCATCCGCGAGATCGGCGTGGAGACCGGCGGCTCCAACATCCAGTTCGCCATAGACCCCAAGACCGGGCGGATGATCGTGATCGAGATGAACCCCCGGGTCTCGCGCTCCTCGGCCCTGGCCTCCAAGGCCACGGGCTTTCCCATCGCCAAGATTGCCGCTCTGCTGGCGGTGGGCTACACCCTGGACGAGATCCCCAACGACATCACCCAAAAGACCCCGGCCTCCTTCGAGCCCACCATTGACTACGTGGTGACCAAAATTCCCCGCTTTGCCTTCGAGAAGTTCAGCACCCTGCCCAACACCCAGCCACAGGGCTTCTCCGACCGACTCGGCACCCAGATGAAGAGCGTGGGCGAGGTAATGGCCATTGGCCGAACCTTCAAGGAGTCCTTTGGCAAGGCCCTGCGGAGCCTCGAGGCCGACGTGCGGGCAGAGTTCTCCACCTACACCACCGAGGAGCTGTGGGCCCGGCTCTACCCCAGCCCTACGCGAATTTATGCAGTGCTGGAACTGCTGCGGCGGGGCGAACAGGTAGACCGCCTCTATGAGCGCACCAGAATTGAACCCTGGTTCCTGACCCAGCTCAAGGAGGTGGTGGAGGCCGAGCACGACCTCGAGACCGAGAGCCAGCGCCTGGGGGACGCCGAGGACTGGCGCTACGTGAAGAGCCTGGGCCTGTCCGACGCGCGGGTGGGCGAGCTGGTGGGGGTCTCCGAAGCGGCAGCCCGCAAACAGCGCCTGGCCGCAGGCTCCAGGCCGGTTTACAAAACAGTGGACACCTGCGCTGCCGAGTTCGAGGCCTACACCCCCTACCACTACAGCGCCTATGAGCTGGAGGACGAGGTGCGCCCTACCAACAAGCCCAAGGTGGTGATCCTGGGCAGCGGCCCCATCCGCATCGGGCAGGGAGTGGAGTTCGACTACGCCACCGTGCACGCGGTCTGGGCCCTGCGCGAGGCCGGTTTTGAAACCATCATGGTCAACTCCAACCCCGAGACCGTGAGCACCGACTACGACACCGCCGACCGACTCTACTTCGAGCCACTGACGCTGGAAGACGTGCTCAACCTGACCGAGCACGAAAAGCCCCTGGGTGCGATTGCCACCCTGGGCGGCCAGACCCCCCTGAAGCTGGCCAGAAAGCTCGCCGAGGCCGGGGTAACCCTGCTGGGCACCCCCTGGGAGGCCATCCATAGGGCCGAAGACCGCGCCGAGTTCAACCGGCTCTGTACCGAACTGGGCATTCCCCAGCCCAAAGGGGCCGTCGCCCGCACCCCCGAGGAAGCCCTGCAACTGGCCGAGACCCTCGGCTACCCCCTGATGGCCCGGCCCAGCTACGTGCTGGGGGGGCGGGCCATGCAGGTCGTGCACAACGCCGAGGAGCTGCGCTGGTATCTGAACGGCATCTATGCCGCCCTGGCCGAGCGCCCCTCGATTCTCCTGGATCAGTACCTGGAGAACGCCCTCGAGCTCGACGTGGATGCCCTCTGCGACGGACAGCGGGTGGTGGTGGCGGGCATCATGGAGCACATCGAGCGGGCCGGGGTGCACTCCGGCGACTCGGCCACCATCCTGCCCCCCATCTCGCTCTCGCCCGAGCAGCTGGCCACTGTTAAGGACTACACCCGCAGGCTGGCCCTAGCGGTGGGGGTCAAGGGCCTGATCAACGTGCAGTACGCGCTCAAGGACGGCGTGGTTTACATCCTCGAGGCCAACCCCCGCGCCTCCCGCACGGTGCCGTTCGTGTCCAAGGCCATCGGCCACCCGCTCGCCAAGTACGCCGCCCTGATTGCGGTGGGCAAAACCCTGGACGAGCTGGGCTTCACCCAGGATCCCACCCCAGCCTTCTACTCGGTCAAGGAGGTGCTCATCCCCTGGCTCAAGTTCCCGGGGGTGATTCCGGTGCTGGGGCCGGAGATGCGCTCCACCGGCGAGAGCATGGGCATCGACGCCGACCCCTACCTGGCCTACTACCGGGCCGAGCTGGGAGTGGGCCAGCGGCTACCGCTCTCGGGCAAGGTGCGCTTCATCGGTGCCGACAGCCTGAAAGCCGACTGGGAAGCCGCCGGTTTCGAAGCCTCCGAAGGCGACTACGACCTGCTGATTGCCCTCTTCCCCCACCCCGAGCTGCGCCGGGCGGTGGAGACCGGCAAGCCCTTCATCACCACCGCCGAGGGGGCTAAGTGGAGCCTCGAGGCCATCCGGCGGGCCCGGAACTCTGGCCTGCCCGTCCGGTCGCTGCAAAGCTGGCATACTGGGTAGGTGTTCCATGAACCCCTCGAGCCCTGGGAAATCGGGGTCTATCCCCTGCTTTCCCTGGCCCTCATGGCCTGGCTCTCCTGGCCGCCGACCCTCTACTGGCCCCAGGTGCTGCGCTGGGAAACCCTGCTGTGGGTGGGGTTGGGCATTGGCGAAGTCTACCGCTTTCGCCACCTGCGCCCTGGGCTTTCCAGGCTCATTCTGATCGCCCTGTCCCTGAGCCTGAGCTTTGCCCTGCTTAACCCAGGCGACCCGCGCCTGATTTTCTGGATTGCCATGGCGCTCCTGGGGTATCTGTGGTTGCTAGAGTCCATCCCCGAGGTCTTGCGGCGGGTAGGCCAGTGGCTAAAGCAGGGCAAAAAATAACCGGAGTGGGTACTCCACTCCGGCCTTGCCCAACGAATCTTATACCAACTCTGCGCGTGAGCGGCGCTAAACGCGCCCCTCACTTGCCGCGCCAGGGGGCGCGTCCGAGGGACTTGTATATCGCTTTTAGGTCACTTCTGAGCAGATTCGGTATTACGCCTTGTTTTCCTCTACCGCTTCACTGACTTCGGCTGCGCGCTCGGCTTCCTGCTTTGCAGCAGCATCGGCAACAGCCTTGGCCTCGGCAGCTTCCCTGGCTGCCACGGCCCGGGCTTCCACATCCTCGTTGAGGCGCTTGCGGTCGCCTTTGATGCGGGCGGCCTTGCCGCGCAGCTCACGCAGATAGTAGAGCTTGGCGCGGCGCACCTTGCCCCGGCTTACCACCTGCACGCTCTCGATGAGGGGCGAGTTGAAGGGAAACACCCGCTCCACCCCTTCGTTGAAGGAAATTTTGCGTACCGTGAAGGCGCTGTTGAAGCCATTGCGTTTGATTTTGATGACCACACCTTCATAGGCCTGTACGCGGGTACGGTTGCCTTCGACCACCTTGTAGTTGACCTTGACGGTATCGCCGGGTTTGAACTGGGGAATGTCGGTACGGGTGTACTTCTTTTCTACCACTTTGAGCAAAGCACCACGGTTCATGGTCTGACTCCTTGTTCCAGCGGAACCTACTTGTGCGCCCTTTGCCTTTGGCAAAACTGCGGGTTCATGGATTCTTGCCCTCAAACGTACCCGCTTAGCAGATACTCGGGACAGGTCAGCAAGTGGAGATTGTATCAGCCAGGGGGGGCCTTGTCAAAATCAAGGTTGCGGTTTTCAAAGGCCTGCCCCCTAACCCCTGTCCCTTACTTCACCGTTCGCATGATTCCGCTTGGTGTTTAGACAACGCCGATATGAGTGAATCTAGCCTTGTGCCTTCAGCTTTTCTTTCGGCCTTGCATATGGAATACGATGGGATTTCTCACACCTTTGCTGAAGACCTTACTCCTCGAGCCAGACCAAATCCTTTGCAGTTAGCTCGGCTTTTTCCAGCAGGTCGGGTCGGCGTTCCTTGGTTCGCTTGAGGGCTTGCTTGCGCCGCCATTCGGCAATTTTGGCGTGGTGGCCCGAGGTAAGGATTTCCGGTACGCACAGGCCCCGAAACTCCGGCGGGCGGGTGTAGTGGGGGTAGTCCAGCAGGCCGGTAGAAAAGGAGTCCTGCTGGTGGCTTTCAGCTTCCTTGATAACGCCCGGAATCAGGCGGGCGGTGGCTTCCAGGATGACCAGCGCCCCCAGCTCCCCGCCCATCAGCACGTAGTCGCCTATGGAAACCTCGCGGGTCACGAAGCGCTCTACCCGGGCGTCTATTCCCTCGTAGCGCCCACACAAAAGCACCAGGTGCGACTTCTGGGCCAGCTCCTCGGCCATGCGCTGGGTAAAGGGCGCTCCGGCAGGGCTCAGCAGGATGCGCTCGTCGGCAGGCCCGGCGGCCTCGAGGGCCCGCACCACCACATCCACCCGCATCACCATACCGGCCCCCCCGCCATAGGGGGTGTCGTCCACGGTTTTGTGTTTGTCTTCGGTATAGGCCCGGATGTCCTGGATATCCACCTCGATCAGGCCCTTCTGGATGGCCTTCTGAACAATGGATTCTTCCGTCCAGGGGCGAATCAGGTCGGGGAAAAGGGTCAGGATGGTATATTTCATGGCTTTGCAGAGAATGGGTAGGCCAGTCTAATCGAACAACCCCGGAATGGCCTCGATGTAAATGCCGTCGGCCTCGATTTTCACATAGGGCGCCTGAAGCGGCACCAGATAGGTTTTGCTCTGGGCCCGCAGCGAGGCGCCCCTGGCTTTGATAACCAGGCGGTCTTGGGCCCCATCTTCTACATCCACCACTTCCCCGAAGGGCTTACCATCCACAAAAACCGGCCTGCCCACCAGCTCAAAGTAGTAGTATTCGCCTTCCTCGAGTTCAGGAAGGTCGTCCTGGTCGGCATATACCCGCAACCCGGCCAGCCGCTCGGCCTCCGATCGGTTTTGCACACCGGACAGATACACCACCAGCTCGTTACCCAGCTCCTCTATTTCCTCAATCAAGCGGTAGCCCAGACCTTCCAGGTACACCTTTTCCAGGTCAAAGACCACCGCCTCACCCCGAAACTTGAGGCCGCCGGCCATGCCGTAAGGTTTTCCAATACGGCCAATCTCGATGCGTCGCATACGTGGGTGGGGTTAGGGCCTCAGTAACCCGGCGCTCAGCGCACTTCCACCGAAACCCGGCCCTTGGCAAACGAACGCACCACCGTGCGGATACTCTCGATTACGCGGCCCTGCCGCCCGATGATGCGGCCTTTGTCTTCGGGGTGGGTTTCCACATAGTAGACCAGCCCCTCGCGGCCCCGGCGCTCGTCTACGCGGATGGAGGCCGGGTGATCAACCACTGCTTTGGCCAGGTATTCCACAAGGTCTTTCATAAGCACTAGCCTAAAGCCAAAAACCGAAAGCCGAAAGCCCAGGGGTTTTGAGCCTATCGCTTTCGGCTTTACACCTTCGGGCGCTTATGCGCTGGCCTGCTTGATGAGCTTCTTGACCGTGTCGGTGGGCTGGGCCCCCACACCAAGCCAATAATTTACGCGCTCCATATCCACTTTGAGCCAGTCTTTGGTGGTCTTGCGGGGGTCGTAGTAACCCACCCGCTCGATGTAACCCCCATCGCGCTTGGCGCGGCTGTCCACTACCACAATGCGGTAGTGCGGGTTGCCTTTGGAGCCGAAACGTGCGAGTCGAATCTTGGTCATACTTTTCTCCTTTGTCTAAAGCGGTCTCTATATTATTTTCCGCATTGTGAGTCGCAGGCTTCGAGCCGGTGGCGGGGTAGTGACCTGCGACTTTAGACCTAACGCCTGAAGAGCCCCCTGCCCCCTCTTTGCTGCTGCTTGGCCAGGGTTTTCATGAGCTGCTTGGTGTCCTCGAAGGTTTTGATGAGGCGGTTGACCTCCTGCACCGTGGTGCCCGAGCCCGCCGCAATGCGCTTGCGCCTCGAGGCGTTGAGGATCTTGGGGTCGCGCCGCTCCTTGGGGGTCATGGAGAGCACAATGGCCTCCATGCGGTTCACCTGTTTTTCATCCACTGAAAAGCCGGGTGGGAGCATCCGCGACATGCCGGGAATCATGCCCAGGATTTCGGTAAAGCTGCCCATCTTGCGCATCTGTCGCATCTGGGTGATGAGGTCTTCCAGGGTGATTTCCTTGAGGTCTTTCTGGGGGGCCTCGAGCTCGGCCTGCTTGGCTTTTTCCAGCAAGGTCTGAAGGTCGCCCATGCCCAGAATGCGCTGGGCGAGCCGGTCAGGGTAGAAGGGCTCCAGGCCCTCGAGCTTCTCCGAAACCCCCGCAAAGTAGATGGGCTTGCCGGTCACGTGCCGGGCCGATAGCGCCGCCCCACCCCGGGCATCGCCGTCGAGTTTGGTCAGAATCAGCCCCGAGACGCCAATGCGCTCATCGAAGGTTTTGGAGACGTTCAGGGCCTCCTGGCCGGTCATGCTGTCCACTACCAGCAGGGTCTCGGAGGGCCCCAGCACCTGCTTGAGTCGGGCTAGCTCATCCATCAGGGCTTCGTCTATCTGGAGGCGGCCTGCGGTGTCCACAATGACCAGGTCGCGGTAGTCGAAGGTGAGGTGCTGCTGCAAGCGGGTGCGGGTGGTCTCGGGGCGCTCGTCATCGGCAACCTCGAGCACCGGCACCCCAATCTTTTCCCCCAGAATGCGAAGCTGCTCGCGGGCGGCGGGGCGCTGGGTATCGGCGGCTACCAGCAAGGGGCGCCGCCCCTTGGACTTGTAGAACTGGGCCAGCTTGCCGGTGGTGGTGGTCTTACCCGAGCCCTGCAACCCCACCATGAACCACAGGTTACCCTCGTTCTTGAGCACCGGCTGCTTGGCTTCCCCCCCCAGCATCTGCACCAGTTCTTCGTAAACCACCGCCAGGATTTGCTCCGCCGGAGTCAGGCTCTCGAGTACGGCCTGGCCCAGGGTTTTCTCCTGCACGCGGTTTACAAAACTCTTGGCCACCTCAAAGTTGACGTCGGCCTCCAGGAGCGACATGCGAATCTCGCGCAGGGTGGCCTTGAGGTCGGCCTCGCTGATACGGCCCCGCCCGCGCAGCTTATCCACGGCGGCGCGGATGCGTTGGGAAAGGGTCTCAAACATAGGTTCAGTCTAGCCGGGAGGTGCCCAAGAAACCACTCATATTATTTTTGCGATTTCTGGCCCACTTCCTGAAGGCCGCCCGCCAGGGTAGCAGCAGTGGATTGAGTGTGTCAATATCAAGTGATGTGATAATGCGTTTACAGCCAGCCCTTGAGGTGAGGATGCTGAAGGCCCAGTACTGGGCCTGGAGGGCAAAGTCAAAACTGCCATCAAAGCCCGGACAACGCTATACTGCACCTATGGCACGGCAGAATCCGGTTGGCCAGGCCAGCTTCGCGGAGTATTTGGAGCTCGAGGCCCACGCCCACGAGCGCCATGAGTATGTGGACGGTTATCTGTTTGCCATGGCAGGCGGAACCGCCAGCCACAACCGACTCATCAGCCGACTGAACCGCCTGATCTTCGACAGTGCCGAGGCCTCGGGCTGCGAGCTGTTCATGGCCGATATGATTCTGCAAACCCCCAGCGGACGGGGCTACTACCCCGACTTATTCCTCTCGTGCGAACCACCCGATGGCAAAGCCCGCTACAAGCAACAGGCTTGCTGGATTATCGAGGTGCTGTCCGAAACCACCGAGGCCATTGACCGGGGTGAAAAGCTGCAAAGCTACACGGCCATGCCCGCCCTCAAAGCCTATATCCTGGTCTCACAGGATAAGCCACTGGTCGAGATTTTCGAGCGTCTGGAGGACAGCTCCTGGCGCTACACCCCTGTGGGCGAGCAGGGGGTTTTCAAGCTGCCTTGCCTGGATTTGCAGCTCGAGGTTGCCGAAGTATACAAAGGGATGACCTTCTAACCTTGACCACCGACCTGCGACTTGAGACCTGAGACCTGCGACAGGGCGCCGGTATCTTTTCAACCACGGGAGATGCCCAAAATTGCTTGCCTAGATGGGCCTCCGGTGCTACCCTACTAGAGGCAGTTTTGCCACCTTGTAAGGCCAAGAACACAGGGTTCAAGGCGCAAGGTATAGGAGGCACCGTGGAAGATCACAGTTCTAGTCGAAGATTTAGCCCGGTGTGCTCCCACACCGACTAATCCTCGACAAACCGTGTACCCTGCGGAGCTTCCTTCCAAGATTCGGCTCTGGCCGAAAACCGAAGGAGGCCGCACATGTACGAGACCCAAACCCTGGCTGGGCTGGAAGCATTGCAAAGCGCCCTCGAGGAGAGCGACGCCTTCAAGGTCAAGGCTGCGCTGGAAGAGCTGTATCCGGCGCAGATTCTGGAACACTGGTCGGAGTTTGCCCCCGAACACCGCCTGCCCATCCTGACCCTGCTCTCCCCTGCCGATGCCGCAGAAGTGTTCAGCCACCTCGAGGAAACCGAACAGGCTGAACTCCTGGAGGCATTGCCCCCCTGGCGGGTCAAGGAGCTGCTGGAAGAACTTTCGCTCGACGACCTGGCCGACACCATCAACGCCGTCGAGGAGGAAAACCCGGCCCAGGCCGAGGCCCTGCTGCGCCAGCTAGACCCCGAGACCCGGGCCGAGGTCGAAGAACTCGCCGAGTACGACGAGGACGAGGCCGGGGGCATCATGACCTCGGAGTACATCGCGGTGCGCGACGCCATGCGGGTCGAGGAGGTGTTCCGCTTTCTGCGCCGCGAAGCCCCCGACGCCGAGCAGATTTACGTGATCTACGTGGTGGACGCAGAAGAACACCTGGAAGGGGTGCTCACGCTGCGCGACCTGATTGTGGCCGACCCCAAAACCCGCGTCGCGGAGATCATGAACCCCGATGTGATTTTTGTGCGCGACGACACCGACCAGGAAGAGGTCGCCCGCCTGATGGCCGACTACAACTTCACGGTGCTGCCGGTGGTGGACGAAGACAAAAAACTGGTGGGGATTGTCACCATTGACGACGTGGTGGACGTCATCCAGGAAGAGGCCACCGAAGACATCTATCGCCTGGGCGCGGTGGAGTCGCCCGAACTGGTGTACAGCAAGTCGAGTGTATGGGAGCTGTGGAGTGCACGGGTACGCTGGCTGGTTATCCTGATCGTGACCGGCAGCATCACCAGCAGCATCCTGCAAGGCTTTGAGTCGGTGCTGGCGGCCATCACTGCGCTGGCTTTTTATCTGCCGGTGCTCACCGGAACCGGCGGCAACACCGGCAACCAGTCCAGCACGCTGATTGTGCGGGCTCTGGCCACCCGCGATGTAGAACTGCGCGACTGGTGGCCCATTCTGCGCAAAGAGCTGGGGGTGGGCGTACTGCTGGGCCTAACCCTGGCGGCCCTGCTGGCGGTCAAAGTGGTGATTGACGGGGAAACCGACCTGCTCTGGGTGGTGGGCATCTCGCTGGGCCTGGTGGTGCTGCTGGCTAACATTGCAGGTTCGATGCTGCCCATCCTGCTGAAAAAACTCAAGCTCGACCCGGCCCTGATTTCAAATCCCTTGATTGCCACCGTGACCGATGTGACCGGATTGGTGGTCTATCTGAGCGTGGCCCGCTGGTTGCTGCACCTGTGAAGGCGCGATGGCTAGGGCAGCCGAATCCAGGCTTGGGAGCTAGGGGATGAGGCTTACGATGATTGTAGAGTGGAGCCTGGGCAGCCCCCTGCGCTTCGACTGGAACGGCCAAACACTGGTGCCCCGCGACCCCCCCTGGCGGGCCGAATGGGGCCTCCCGCCGGTGAATTACGGCCAGATTCCGGGGTATTTCAACCCTGCCGACCAGGCCGCGCTGGATGCCATCTGGGCCTGCCGGGAACCTGTTGCGGCGGGAACCTGGCTCCTGGGCGAGGTGCTGGGCATGATCTGGCTGCCCGACGGCGACCACAAAATCATTCTGGGCGAACCCCAAAACCTGCATAACCTGGACATGGACGGGCTTTGGGCCTGGTTTCGAGGTCGAGAACCCCGCCTGGCAGGGGGCCAGGAAGCCATCGCCTTCATCGGTTCGCTACCAAGCCTCAAGGGTTCTCCAGCGCCAGGGCATTGAACAGGTCAAACAGCAGCAGCCAGGCCCCCTGTAGAGCAATGGCCCACCCCGCCGCCTGGCTGCGGGCATCGGGCTGTAGAGCCAGGAACACGCCCCCCGCAATGTAGAGCACATCGAGCCCTGCGTTGATGTAAAGCAGGTCGCGCAGGGTGTTTTTGTCGGGCTCGGGGCCCAGTAGCCCTACCAGGGCAATGCCGGAGTTAACTGCGGCCCAGACCGAGTTGGTGAGCCAGAACGAGCGCTGCCAGGGGTCGTCGCTCAAGAGCCCCACGGTAGAGCCTGCCAGCGTCCAGGGCACACTCCAGGCCAGCAGCCTGGCAGAAATCGCCAGCCCCCGGAAGCCCTCCGGCGCTGGGCCCAGCAACAGCCGATCCCAGGCAGGTCGCTCAGGTTCTCGGTCTGGCCCCTGGGGCTGTTCGGCAACAATCAAAGGCTCAACCGCCAGGGCAGGCCCTACCGAGAATTGACTTTGAGTTTGGGCCAGGCCCAGTATGCCCCACAACAAGAAAAACCCCAGCCATACTGTTTGCTTCATGGTTTCAGCATTGAAGCTCAGTGCGGCTGTGAATTTGCTTCAGGCAACACTTTGCCGGGGTTCAAACGCTGGTGCGGGTCGAACGCAGCCTTGACTGAACGCAGCGCCCCCAGCGTCCCCGGGTCTACCGCCTCGCTCATGAAGTCGCGCTTCATGATGCCGATACCGTGCTCACCGGACAAAACCCCTCCATGCCGCAGGGCCACCCGGGCAATCTCGTGAAGAAGCTCCCAGACCTTTTCCTCAGAGTCTACCCTGGGGTCGTAGAGCACGTTGGGGTGCAGGTTGCCGTCGCCAATATGCCCAAACTGCACCACCCGCAGGCCGTACTGCTGGCCCAGCGCTTCGATAGCCCGCACCACCTCGGGCAGGCTCGAGCGCGGCACCGCAATGTCTTCGTTCATGCGCTTGGGCTTGACCGCCCCAATGGCGGGCGAGATGGAGCGCCGGGCCTTCCAGAGGGCTTCGCTCTCGGCCGTCGTCTGCGCCACCCGCACGATAGCGCCGTGCTTCTGACAGGCTTCGGATACCCAGTTGAGTTCGTCTTCCACCATTACGGGGTCGTCGCCATCGGTGTCCACCAGCAAAATGGCGGCAGCCTCGCGGGGGAGGCCCATTTTCAGGTAGTCCTCTACGGCGTTGATGCAGCCGTTGTCCACGAACTCGAGCTTGCTCGGCACCGCTCCGGCAGCAATCGCCTCCGAAACGGCCTCGGCAGCCTGCCCCACCTCGGCAAAAATCGCCATCAGGGTGCGGGTGTAGCGTGGGATAGGCTCCAGACGCAGCCTGGCTTCGGTGATAAGCCCCAGCGTACCCTCGGAACCCACCAGCAGGCCCACCAGGTCGTAGGCTTCACGCCGCAGGCGGTGCACCTGCCCGGCAAAGTCCACGAACTCGAGCTCCACCACATAATCGCCGGTCACGCCCTTCTTGAAGCACATCGGCCCCCCGGCGTTTTCGGCCAGGTTGCCCCCAATGGTGCTGGTGCGAAAGGAGGCCGGGTCGGGCGGGTACCAGAGCCCGTAGGGTCTGGCCTGCTCGCTAATCTGCAGCGTGACCACCCCCGGCTGCACCGTAGCAATGCGGGCCTGGGGGTCAATTTGCAGGCCGGTCATGCGGGTAAAAGAGACCACAATAGACTCCTGAATCGGAACTGCCCCGCCCGAGAGGCCGCTGGCCGCGCCGCGGGCCACTATAGGCAGGCCCACCTGGTTGGCAAACCGCACCACCTCCACCACCTCGGCAGTGGAGGTCGGCAGCACCACCAGTGCGGGCGTTACACCCATGGCGATCCCGTCGTAGGAGTAGTTGCGCCGCTGGGCAAGCTCGAGCAAAACCTTTTCCTTTCCCAGCCGGGCTTGTAGCTCCTGGGCGGTTCGGGCAGGTTCGGCAGACGCCGGGCGGGACGAGGGCTTGAGGGGCTTTTTGCCAAGGTTCAGGGTCACGACCACAGCTTATCAGAGTAACTTGCGGAAGCGACTCCCCGTGCTTCCGTAGAGCCAGCCACAGCAACTTGCTTCTTTAGGCATCGGGGCTCCTCAGTACCGACGCCACTATAGGCAAAAGCTTCGCCTCTTAACCCTACGGACAGTTGTCAATCACCGGTATACCGGGAAAGACCAGCCGGGCCGAACTACCGTTGGTGGCAAAGACGGTTAGCTCCAGGCGGGTAGCTCCAATCTGGCGCGGCTGGGGCACCGGCGTCACCACAATGCCCTGTGGCGATACACTCAAGGGGGCCGTCCCCTGGCTCAAGGCCCAGTTCACACTGATGCGGTTGTTCTGGTTAAGGTAACCGCCGGTGTCCTTGCTCATGCTCAGGGTATGGGTGGCCTGTCCGGTGGTCTCGCCTACCAGGCGCGAGTCCCAGCGAGCAATGCGGGTAAAGTCGTTGTAGCGGAAGCTATAGGTCAGGGTGGTGATTTTGTTATCGCAGATGTACGAGCGCCCACTGGCATCGCGGAAGTTGCTCTCGTAGCGCAGGTCGGAAATCAACAAGGTATTGGCAGGGTTGGTGCCGATGGGAATGCAGCCCGCAAAAACCAGCAGTAGGGTAAAGGCAAACAATGGTTTTTTCATGGTTGTATCGTCCCTCGAGGTGCTGGTATGGGTATAAGCGAAACCTAAACCTGCGTTTAGGTTGGTGGCCCAAACAGCAACAACTAAAGTTCTGCCAAGGCTAAACTGGCCTGGTATGAACTACTGGCTGCTCAAGTCGGAACCCGACGTATTCAGCATAGACGACCTGAAAAAACAAAAAACCACCATCTGGGACGGGGTACGCAACTACCAGGCCCGCAATTTCCTAAGAGCCATGCAGGTAGGAGACCTGGCTTTTTTCTACCATTCCAGCACCGAACCGCCCGGCATCGTGGGGCTCTGCCGGGTACTGGAAACCCATCTGGCCGATCCCAGTCAGTTCAGCCCACAGTCGCCCTACCACGACCCCACCAGCTCCAAAGACAATCCACGCTGGTGGACGGTTCGGGTGGGCTTCGTAGAGAAATACAAAACAATGCTCACCCTGGAACTTTTGCGGGAAAAGTTCAGCCCCGACGAGCTTATTTTGCTTCGCCGGGGCAACCGGTTGTCGGTGATGCCGGTAGCTACCGAAGTAGCCGAGCGCATTATTGCGATGAAAGCGTCCCGATGATCTTGAACAGCGGCAGGAACATCCCGGCCACAATCACGCCCACAATAAAGCCCAGGAAGATAATCATGAGCGGTTCGATGGCGGCGGTCAGGGCGCTCACCGCCTCGTCTACCTCGCGTTCGTAGAAATCGGCAATTTTGGTGAGCATGGTATCGAGGGCACCGGTTTCCTCGCCGATGGCGATCATCGAGCTAACCATGGGAGGAAACACCTGCGGGTGGGCCTGGATGGTGGTGTAAACGGGTTCACCGGACTGGATAGCGATTTTGGTCTGCTCGAGGATATCCTCCACAATGGCATTCCCGGCGGTGCCCTTGGTGATGTCCAGGGCCTCCACGATATTCACACCGCTCGAAATCAGCAGGCCAAAGGTGCGTGAAAAGCGGGCCAGCGCGCTTTTCTTCATCAGGTTGCCAAATACCGGCAGCTTGAGCTTGATCTGGTCTATCTGGTGTCGGCCCTTATCGGTTCGGTAATAGGCCCGGTAGGCAAAAACTAGAGCCACCACAATAAGCAGTATAAAAATAGTACCCTGGCGTAGAAAGTCGGAGATACCCATCAGGGCACGGGTCAGGAGCGGCAATTCCGAACCCAGACCGGTCAGGATCTGGGCAAACTGCGGCACAATGCCTGTGAGGAGGAAATAGGTTACGCCCACTGCGAAGACGAACACAATGGCCGGGTAGGTCAGGGCCGAGCGAATTTTGCCGATCAGGGCCAGCTCGTTTTCCAGGAAGGTCGCCAGCCTGTCCAGAATGGCATCGAGCGTACCCGAGGTCTCGCCCGCTCGCACCAGGTTAATGTACAAGCGGCTGAAGAGCTTGTGTTTGCTCAGGGCTTCGCTGAAGTTGGCCCCGCCCTCCACCTCGGTGCGGATTTCTTTGAGCATGGCCTGAAACTTCTTTTTCTCGGTCTGACGCTCCAGGATTGCCAGGGCCTGCACAATGGGCAGACCTGCGTTGAGCATGGTGGCCAGCTGGCGGCTGAAGATGGCCAGGTCTTTGAGGCCGGGCTTTGGCTCCAGACCGGGCAGCTTGATCTCGGCCTGCAAACCCTTGCCGGGCTCCTTGATTTCGGCGATGAACAAGCCCTTTTCGCGCAGGTTTCGGGCCGCCGTGCGCATATCCTCGGCTTCGATGACGGCGTTAATCAACCGCCCCTGACGATCCCTGGCCTTGTATTGATAGGTTGGCATACTCGCTCTAGTATAGCCACGGAAAGTGAGAACGGTGGTGAAATAACCACATCTTTCATACTTGCTATGGACACCCAAACCCTCAAAGCCCAGATTCTGGCCGTATTGTTTGCAGCAGGCAAACCATTGTCCCTGAGCGACCTGAGCCCTCTGGGCAGCGAAGAGGCCCTTACGCGGGCCATCGTGGCCCTCGAGCACGACCTTGCCGGCGGCCAGACCGGGGTGCAGCTCGAGCGCGTGGCAGGAGGATGGCGGCTGGTGGTACACCCTTTGCACCTGACGGCAGTCGAGCAGGTGTTGCGCCCTACCCCCCCGCGCATCTCCAAGGCGGCGCTGGAGGTGCTGGCTTTGCTGGCCTACCAGCAACCCCTCACCCGGGCCGAGCTGGAAGCCCTTCGCGGCAAGAGCGTGGAGGGGGTTTTGGAAGGGCTCTTGGAACGCCAGCTAGTACAGGTAGTGGGCGAAAAAGAGGCCGTCGGGCGGCCCAAGCTGTTCGGAACCACCGACCGGTTTTTGGAAATGTTCGGCCTGGAAAGCCTGGCCGATCTACCCCCGGTGGGCGAAGGCCCGGTGTTGCTTTTACGCAGCTAAGTGTCTCCCGCCTATGTTTTGGATAATGACGTGATCGAGAATCATTCAGGTATTGCGCCCGGAGCATGATTTTCTAGCACAGCCTGGATTCATCTCTAAACCTTATGCGGGCGCAACTTAGAAGTTGCTATACGTTGCACGCAGTTCCATTGTCACTTGATCCCCTTGCAGACCCAAGGAGGTGGGCGATAGGAAGCAATTGAAGTAATTTCTGATAGCTGCAAACTCACCACCCACCTCCCACCCCCATTTTGCGCGTTGCTCACAGATGGCCACACCCCGTAATAATCGCAAGTTTCTTCCGCAGAGAGTTGTTCTGAGCAGGCGCGGAGATACAAAGCTACTTGCAGGGGTAAAAGCGCTTGTTGCCCTGCAAGTTCCAAAAGACCCCACGGGAACCGGATTGGCTGCGGGCTTCGGCCTCCGACAGCTCTTCGTTATAATGCCGCAGGACAGGCGCATGGCGCTTTGAGGGAGGCCTTTACTTCGTGACGATTCGGGTAGACCTGGTTCCTAATCCCCCCTACACGCAACCGCTGCTGCTGGTAGATGTGCTTTTTGGCAGTGCAGTGGGTCTATTGTTTGCTGCCGGCGCCAAGGAGGTCTGGATTGCCAAGAGTGTGCGGGCCGCCCGCATTCTGGCGGAGGGCGGCGGCGTACTCCTGGGTGAGGAGGAGGGCCTCCCTCCCGAAGGCTTTCACAACGGACTTTCGTTGCAAGCCCTGAGCAAGCAGCGCTTCGAAGGGCAAAAATGCGTGTTACTGGCCAAATCGCTGGCGGAGTCGCTCGAGGCTGTGCCTCCGCAAAGCGTGTTGGCATACTTCCGCAACGCCCGCGGTGCCGTTGGGTATGCTGTTGAAAAGCAGATGGATACCGTGGTCGCAGCAACCCAGGCTCGAGTGGAGCCGAGCCTGGCCAACACGGTGGCTGCTGGCTTCATCGCCAAGCGTCTGCAACAGGCGCTGGGCCAATCGGGCAGCTTGCAGGAGGGGGCACGGCTGGCCACAGCCCTGCTCAAGTCCTTCCCCGACCCGCAAGAATCGCTCGTGCAGTCCGATTTCGGCAAGCAACTCTACCGTGCGGGCCGCAGTGAAGACCTGGCCCTGGCCAGCCTGGTCAGCGTGGAGGACATTTTGCCACAGCTAACCCAGGTTCGGATCCTGGAAGCCCAGAAATATGGTCTGACAAAAGATCGCTACGGTTTTTGTTTCGAGGCAAGTTGAGTATGGAGCGGGTTCTTATTTTGGGCACACCGGTGGATCTGGTGAACCTCGATCAAACCCTGATCTGGATAGAGGAAAAACTCGCCCAGCCCCTTTCTCATTGCGCCCAAATCATCACCACCAACCCCGAGGCGGTGGTGCGGGCCCAGTCCGACCCCGCCCTCAGGCAAGCCCTGCTGGAGAGTGAACTGGTCACTGCCGACGGGGTGGGTATCGTCTGGGCCGTAAACCGCCTCACCGGCTATAAACTCAGCGACCGGGTGCCGGGGTCGGAAATCCTGCCGGCTGCCTTCGCACGTTTTGGGGCCCGCTTGCGGGTCTATTTCCTGGGGGCCGCGCCCGGGGTGGCCGAGCGGGCCGCCCAAAACGCCAAAGCCCGTTGGGGCATACAGGTTTGTGGCGTACAGGATGGCTACTTTCAGGATGAAGCGGCGGTAGTTGCAGCTATCCACCAAGCCCGGCCCGACCTGCTGGTGGTGGGGATGGGCGAGCGCCAGGATACCTTCATTCACCGCCACAAAGCCCGGCTGGGCGCCAGGGTAGCCATCGGGGTGGGCGGCATGATTGACGTGCTGGCCGGAGAGGTCAGGCGGGCACCGATCTGGGCGCAAAAACTCAAAATTGAGTGGCTGGTACGCATTGCCACCGACCGCAAGCGCTGGGGCCGCTTTCCCAGGCTGCTTCAGTTTGTGCGTCTGGTGCTGGCCAGCCCTCGAGAGTAGCCAGTAGCCCACCCATGAGGGCCAGCGTGAAAACCCGTTCCTATCGCCCCTGCCCTGGAAACCCAAACAGGCTGCCGGGCGGGTCGTAGGGCCCGGCCACAAACTCGCCCATGCCTTTAGCCTGCACGATCTGGCCTTGCCAGGTGCCGGTGCCCGCCACCGGGCCTTCCCAGTAGGCCACCCGGGTTGAGGTAGTCAGGAGTTCCTGGTCTTTTCGCAAGGGCTCCAGGCGAAGGCTCAGGCCCTCGGCGGCAACCTGCCAGCTAAGGTTGTAGCTGCGCCCACTGGACGAGGTCCAGCTTTCCAGGGGGGTCATCTGGAGGTTCCTCAGTTCACGAATCTGCCCGTCCGGAAGCGTGGCGGTACCGGCCAGTTGCACCACCTCTCCTCTGGCGTTCTTGACCCGGTATAGCATCAGGTCGGTACCATCGGAGAGGTGCAGCCCAAACCAGTCCCAGATGGCCCCCAGCCCGGTCGCATTCCCCTGGGTTCCAAGCTGGTCACCCCACTGGTGATCCATCCAGGCCTCGCCGCGCACCGGCCTGCCTGCAATCACGCCCTCGAGGGCCAGGCGGGTAAAGGAAACGTAGTACATGCGCCCGGTTTCGGCGGTGCCCGAGTACCCTGGCGGATGCACCACCGCGGGTTTGAGGGGGGTCAGGCGCACCTGGATGGGCCCTGCCGAGAGCTGGTAGCTGTTACCCACCTGCACCAGCCTCCAGTCGCCCTGTTCGATGCGTAAGGGGGGGAAGGCCACCAGGCTGTCGCCACGTGGGCGGTCGGTGCGAAAGTCGAAGCGCTCCTCAAATAGTTTCTGGTTGGTGCGAAGGTCGGTCAGGGCAATGTGCGAGGCGTGGTAGGGGCCGGGGAAAAAGATGGCGGGGTTGATGAAGCCCACCTGCCAGTTTTGCGGGGCGTAGGCCTTGAACAAAGCCCAGTGAAAGGCCAGCCCCTCGTCGGGCAGGTAGCCCGAGACGTACCACCACTCGAGGGGTGCGTTGTTAGGCCCCCAGTTATCGGCGCTAGGGATCCGATCGGGATCCACGGGCTGCAGGGCGGGCAGGCAGCCGGCAAGAAAAACCAGCAGAGCTATCATCCAGAAGCGCATGCTGCCAGTGTATGAAAGCCAGAGGTCTATTGGCTGTAGCGTAGGGCGTAAACTGAACGGCGGACTGTCTTCGCTATGACCGACACCCACTGCCACCTGGACTACATGGAACCCGAGGAAACCCAGGCCGCCCTCGAGGCCTCGAGGGATTTCAAGGCCATTCTGACCATCGGCACCAACCCCGTCCGCAACCGCAAAGCCCTGGCCCTGGCCGAGGCCCACCCCCACATCTGGGCCGCAGTGGGCCTGCACCCCACCGAGGCCGGTCTGCTATCCCCGGAGCTCGAGGCCGATCTGCACCACCTGGCCCTGCACCCCAGGGTACGCGCCATTGGCGAGACCGGGCTGGACTTCTACTGGACGCCCGAAACCCGGCAAGCCCAGTACAAAGCCCTGGACTTTCAGCACCAACTGGCCCAGACGCTGGGGCTTCCGCTCATTTTTCACGTTCGCAGCAAGGTAGAGGGCCAGGCCGAAACCGAGATGGCCGAATGGCTCTATCAGAACAAACCCGCAAAGTTTGTGCTGCATGCTTTCGGAGGCCACCCTGCCTTGCTGGAAGCCGGGCTGGTGCTGGGAGCCTACTTTGGCTTTGCCGGGCCACTAACCTACAAGAAGAACACCGCCTTGCGCGAGGCCGCCCAAGAGATTCCCCTGAACCGTCTGCTTATCGAGACCGACGCCCCTTTCCTGCCCCCAGAACCGCATCGCGGCCAGCGCAACCACCCGGCCCTGGCCCGCTTTACCCTGGCCAGGCTGGCCGAGATTCGCGGCATGGAAACCCCGGCTATGGAAACCATTACCGACCAGAATGCCCAGGCTTGTTTCGGGTTCTGATCCGAAGATGTCCAGGGCATCTGGAATGGGCGGTAAACTGAAACCATGCAGTGCCAGACCTTTACGCTTCGGTTAGAGAATGCCAAAGACCTCGAAAAACTCAACCGGTTTTTGGCCCAGGTCATGCCCATCCAGGTATCCAGCAGCCTGGTTGCGGGCGATGCGCCCTTTTGGAGCGTGCTGGTGTTCTACGAGGGCGATGCCAGGGCAGCCGCCCATCCAGAGCCCACCCCACCACCCAAACCTGCCGAAGCCCCCAGCAGCCCGGCCTTTGAAGCGCTCCGCAAATGGCGGAGCCAGAAAGCCAAGGAAGAGGGCGTTCCACCCTACGTGATTGCCACCAATGCCGAGCTAGAGGCCATCCTGGAGAGCAACCCGCAAAGCCCAGAAGAGCTGGGGCAGATCAAGGGGTTTGGCAAGGCCAAAGCTGGAAAGTATGGCCGGGAAATCTTGCAACTTTTGCGCAAGGTCTGAGCTGCACGAACATTAGGCGTGTAACCAACTTTCAGCGACGCATGATTTGGGGTCGGCAGTGGGAGGTAGGTTGCAGGTTTGCTACATCTGCCCCCTACCTGCATCCACTACGGTATGCAAAACGCTCAAGCAAAGAAGGTACGGAAGGTTCACCCGTATCCTTCCCCTGGGGCGAACCCCTCACCCAGCAGAGGTCGTGGGCTGCGAAACGACTCATTTCAGGTTGTGTAACCAGTGTACCTATCCAGGCTTACATCGTTTTCCCCTTTCCCTCTCCCATTGCGGGAGAGGGTGGCGACAGCGCCGGCTAGTTTGGCGCTCCATTTGCCAAATAAAACAGCTCTGGCGTTAACCGCTGTCGCCGGCTGAGGGGTTGAAACGACAATGCCCAGGCAAATGATCAGAGCCTGCGTCATATCAAACTGGCTTGACCAAGTGAGATTTGGCACGTAATATGCAGGTCAGGATGTTGCGGACGGACAATAATCCTTAAGGGGGCGAGATTTCGACCCCCGGTACCTCGTTGTATCGGGGGTTTTTTATTGAGCCCAGGCACCGTCCAGCGTTTTGAGGAGAGAGCATGCCCAGAACCCTTGCGAGCGAAGTAGCCCAGCATGTCGGCCAGACCGTTACCCTTCAAGGCTTCCTGCACTGGAAGCGCGACCTTGGCGGTATTCAGTTTGCCCTCTTGCGCGACCGGAGCGGCATTGTGCAGGTGGTGGTGGATAAGCGTTTTGAGTTGCCCCTGGCCGAGTCTTCCATGCGCGTGGTAGGGCAGGTAGTGGCCAACACCAAGGCCCCTGGGGGCTACGAGGTGCTGGCCGACGACCTCGAGTTCCTCGCCACCGCCAGCGAACCCAGCCCTATCGAGATTCCCAAGGAGGACTGGCGGGTTAACCCCGAAACGTTGCTCGAGTACCGCCATGTGAGCCTGCGTGGAGAAAAGGCGAGGGCAATCCTGAAGGTTCAGGCGGCCCTGGTACGGGGTTTTCGCAACTACCTGGACAGCCAGGGCTTTACCGAGATTTTCACCCCAAAGATTGTCTCGGCGGGAGCCGAGGGAGGCAGCAATCTCTTTGGTATCGATTACTTTGAACACCGGGCCTACCTGGCCCAGTCGCCCCAGCTTTACAAACAAATTATGGTGGGCGTTTACGAACGGGTCTACGAGGTCGCGCCGGTCTTTCGGGCCGAGCAGCACGCCACCAGCCGCCACCTCAACGAGTACCTTTCTCTCGACGTCGAGATGGGTTTTATCGAGTCGGAATACGACGTGATAGACCTCGAGGAAGAGCTTCTGCGGGCCATGCTGGAAGAAGCTCGAGCCAGCACCCCAGCGGAGTGTGGGCTTCTGGAAGTCGAGTGGCCCAACCTGGCCGAGATGCCCCGCCTCGAGCACAAAGAAGCCCGCCGCATCCTGCGTGAGGAACTGGGCATGCCGGTTGGGGCCGACTTTAACGAGGAGGCCGAGCGGACCCTGGGGGCCTGGGCCAGGGAAAAATGGGGCGTGGACTTCCTCTTTATTGCCAAATACCCCGAAACCGCCCGGCCCTTCTACGCCTACCCCGAGGGCGACGGCGCCACCCGAGGCTTCGATTTGCTGTTCAGGGGGTTGGAAATCACCTCCGGCGGGCAGCGCATCCACCAGTACGAGATGCTGGTGGAGCAACTGAAAAAGAAAGGCCACGACCCCGCGCAGTTTGCCGGCTACCTCGAGGTTTTCAAGTACGGCATGCCCCCCCACGGCGGCTTTGCCATCGGGGCGGAGCGCCTGACCCAGAAACTCCTGGGCCTGCCCAACGTCCGCTTCGCACGGGCCTTTCCTCGCGACCGCCACCGCCTGACGCCGTAAGACAGTCCAGCACCTAGCGCTTCAGCTTCAGCACACCCTTGGTAATCTCCTGCTCGATGCCGAGCTCGAGGCGCATCTTTTCCAGGCGATCCAGGAGCCCCTCAGGCGTAACCCCCAGTCGCCTGGCCATGGCTACAATCTTTTGCTCGTCGTAGAGGGTACCCAGCGTCAGGGCCATGGCCTCACGGTACTTGGGGCCCAGCATCACTTCAATGGTCTTGATTCGTAGTTGAATTTCGAACCACTCGAGTTTCTCGGTCTCGTTTTGCATAGGTTCCTCTCATAAGGGCGCATTACCAACGCACAACCCACACATCCTACCAGCACCCGGCGGCTTTTGGCACTTTTCTAGAGCACCCCCGATGGCAGAAATCGCCGCAGTTAGATGCAGCCCTTCAACGAAGCCATCCAGACATCGCTGCGACGCCGTCCTTTGAGGTTTTCGACCTTGGGCTCAACCAGGTTGGAATCCTTGTCCACAACTTTCTGTTTGTAACCGAATGGGGGTAGAATATTCGGGTGGAGCAACCCAGCCTGTTCACCAGCGAACCCCCCTCTGCCGAGCTGCCCAGGCCAGATCGTATCTGGCTGGTAGATGGTCACCACCTGGCCTACCGGAGCTACTTTGCCTTTGAAAAACTCAGCACCTCGAGGGGTGAGCCCACCCAGGCGGTGTTTGGTTTTTTGCGGACCCTGCTCAAACTGCTCAAGGACGACGGCGACTGCGTAATTGTGGTCTTCGACCCCCCCACCAGAACCTTCCGTCACGACGCCTTCGAGGAATACAAAGCCGGACGGGCGCCCACCCCGGACGATTTTCACTCCCAGCTCGAAAAAATCAAGGAACTGGTGGATCTGCTGGGGCTCCGGCGGCTGGAAGTGCCTGGGTACGAAGCCGACGACGTGATTGGAACCCTGGCCAAAAAGGGCGAACGGGAGGGCTATCCGGTGCGGATTCTGACCGGCGACCGCGATAGTTTTCAGCTCCTTTCGGAAAACGTCCTGGTCATGCTGCCCGACGGACGCCTGATGAACCCCCAGGCGGTACAGGAAAAATATGGGGTATCGGTGGCGCAATGGGTGGATTATCGCTCGCTGGTGGGCGATTCCTCCGACAACCTGCCGGGGGCCAAGGGCATTGGGGAGAAAACGGCGGCCAAACTGTTGCAGGAATGGGGGTCGCTGGAGGAGCTGTATGCCCACCTGGATGCCCTTACCCCCAAGCTGCGGGCCAGCCTCGAGGAGAGCCGCGATAACGTCAGGCTTTCCCATGCCCTCTCGCAGATTCACACCGACGTGCCCCTCGAGCTCGATTTCCGCGACTGCCACCGCCGCGAGCCGGATCGCCCGGCCTTGCGTGAGGCGCTCGAGCGGCTCGAGTTCGGCTCCATTTTGCGCGAGTTGAATCTGCTCGCGGCCCCGCCCCCCACCGAGGAAGCGGCCTGGCCGCCGCCGCCCGAAGCCTTTCTGGGCTACACCCTCGACCGGGCCCAGCCCATGTGGGCGAACTGGTTGGGCCTGGCGGCTTATGCGGAGGGCAAGGTTTACCGGGGGCAGCCCAGCCTGCATGAGCTGAAAAGATTTCCTGAAATTCGCAGCATGGCTGCAAAAGATTTATCGGTACTGGCCCTCAAGGAAGGGGTCTGGGTGCCCCCCGGCGACGACCCCCTGCTGCTGGCTTACCTCTACGACCCCTCCAACAGCGACCCTGCCAGCACCGTGCGGCGCTATGGCGCAGGCGACTGGAACAACGACCCCGCCGAACGCGCCCAGGCCGCCCATGTCCTGTGGGAAACCCTCCAACGCCGCATCGGCGAGAACCCCCAGATCGAGTGGCTCTACCGCGAGATCGAAAAGCCCCTCTCGGCAGTGCTGGCCCGTGTAGAAGCCAGGGGCATCTCGCTCGATACCGAGTATCTGGGGCAGCTTGCCGAGGAGCTGGGCAAGGAAATCTCCTACCTCGAGGCCGAGATTCACCGCCTGGCCGGCCACCCCTTTAATGTGAACTCGAGGGATCAGCTCGAGGTCGTCCTGTACGACGAACTCAAGCTATCGGCTTCGGGCCGCAAAACCCAGACCGGCAAACGCTCCACCGCGGCCAGTGCGCTGGAAGAGCTTTTGGGCCAGCACGAAATTGTGAACCGCATCCTCGCCTACCGCGAGCTCACCAAGCTCAAAAGCACCTACCTCGACCCCCTGCCCAAGCTGATTCACCCCAAAACGGGCCGCCTGCACACCCGCTTCAACCAGACCGGCACCGCCACCGGACGGCTCTCCTCGATAGACCCCAACCTGCAAAACATCCCTGTCCGCACCGAGATAGGCCGCCGCATCCGCAAAGCCTTCCGGGCCGCACCCGGCATGAAGCTGATCGCCGCGGATTACTCGCAAATCGAGCTGCGGGTGCTGGCCCACCTGTCCGGCGATGAGAACCTGATACAGGTCTTCCGCGAGGGCAAGGACATCCACACCCAGACCGCAGCCTGGATGTTTGGTCTGGATCTGACCCAGGTAGCTCCCGAGCAGCGCCGGGCTGCCAAGACCATCAACTTTGGGGTGCTTTATGGCATGTCGGCGCATCGCCTGTCGAACGAGCTGGCCATTCCCTACGCCGAGGCCGAGCGCTTCATTGAGCGCTACTTTGCCTCGTATCCCAGGGTGCGGGCCTGGATTGAAAAAGTACTGGCCGAGGCCCGCCAAAACGGCTACGTCGAGACCCTGTTTGGCCGCCGCCGCTTTGTAGCCGACCTGGACTCGCGCATTCGCAGCGTGCGTGAGGCAGCCGAACGCATGGCCTTCAACATGCCCGTCCAGGGCACCGCCGCCGACCTGATGAAGCTGGCCATGGTCAAACTACAGCCCGAGCTCCTGCACCTGGACGCCCACCTGGTGCTACAGGTGCACGACGAGCTTCTGGTCGAGGCTGAAGAAAGTCGGGTGCCGGAGGTATCGGAAGTGGTTCGGACAGTGATGCAGGAGGCCTGGCAACTGGCGGTGCCCCTCGAGGTTGGGATTGGCGTGGGGGACAACTGGCTCGAGGCCAAGTAGAGCGCTCTTCAAATTCTTAGAGCCATCCGGCTCTGATAAAGCTTTATCCAGAACAGAACAGTGGCCGCCCGTACCTCCTGCCCTGCGCTTCTGTTATGCTTGGCCCATGCAAACGCACCGGCCCCAGGGCCCTCAGGAGGTTCGCCGTGGCAGAAAAGTTTGAACTCGAGCTACCCGATTTTGAGTTTCTCACCTACCGGGTGGAAGAAAACCTGGGCATCGTCACAATCCAGCGTCCCCAGGCCCTCAACGCCCTTAACCAGGATGTCCTGATTGAGCTAGCCGAGGTAACCGAGGTCATCACCCAGGATCCCGAAGTCAAGGTGGCCATCTTCACTGGGGAGGGCAAGGCTTTTGTGGCCGGGGCCGACATCGGGCAGATTGCCGACCTGCAGGACGTGTTCGCTGCCCGGGAGTTCGCCATCATGGGCCAGTCGGTCTTCAACGAGATTGCCGCCCTGCCGGTGCCCAGCATCGCCGCCATCAACGGCTTTGCCCTGGGAGGGGGCCTCGAGCTGGCCCTGGCCTGCGATCTGCGGGTAGCCAGCCACAAAGCCAAACTGGGCCTCCCCGAGGTGGGCCTGGGCATCATCCCCGGCTTTGGCGGCACCCAGCGTCTGCCGCGCCTGGTAGGCCGGGGCAGGGCGCTCGACCTGATTTTTACCGGGCGTCACGTCACCGCCGAAGAAGCCCTGAGCCTGGGCCTGGTCAACCGGGTGGGCGAGGACGCCTTGCAAACCGCCAAAGAGCTGGCCGCCGCCATCCTGAAAAACGGCCCGGTGGCCCTGGCGCTTGCCAAGGAAGCCGTCGGACGGGGCGAAAACCTGGATTTACAGGAGGCCCTGGAAATCGAGGCCGACCTGTTCGGCCTGGCCTGTGCCACCAAGGACATGCGCGAGGGCACCCAGGCCTTCCTGGAAAAGCGCCCCGCGCAGTTCAGGGGAGAGTAATGCGGCAATCCGGCTGGGTTGCAGATTGATACAAACCAGTGTGTTATTTGCCGCCCTCGACTCTTGACCCTTGACCCTCATCCACTTTTGGCCCCAGGCGCCTGGCCCTCGACCCTTGACCCTGCCCCATGTGTCTTTTATCACGGCCCCTCACCTTTCTAGCCCCTACCATCAGGGTATGAGCGATGGCAGCACGGTCATGAACGAGCGCACCGTTCAGGTCACCCAGCCCAAGGCCAAGCTATACGTCGAGGCCGACCTGGCCATACGGGAGGGTTTGCAGCGGTATCCCAAGGCGCTTGCGGCCTACGAGATGCTCACCTCCGATGCCGAGGCCCGGGGCCACTGGGACATGGCCAACTACATCACCGTGCGCAAGCTGGGTTACAACGACCACGGACGGGTGCACGCGCTTTTGACGGGGGCTGCCAGTGTCACCATCCTGCAACTCCTCACCGACCACGGGGTCAAACCCGATGTGATGGAAAGCGGGGTCGGTGACCTCGACGACACCTTCCTGACCGTGCTGCTCTCCACCATGCTGCACGACATTGGCAACCAGGTACACCGCACCCGCCACGAGTCCTTCAGTGTAACGCTGGCCATTCCCATCCTGGACAGAATTTTAGAAAAGCTCTACCGCGACCCCGAGCAGCGCATTGAGCTCAGGGCTTTCATGCTCCATTCCATCTACTGCCACGACCTCGAGCCCGAACCCCTCACCATCGAGGCAGGCATTACCGCGGTGGCCGACGGCACCGACATCACCAAAGGGCGGGGCCGCAAGGCTTTCGCCCTGGGTTCGGTGGACATTCATTCCATCAGCGCTCTGGCGGTGGACGAGGTGCAGATCATGAAGGGCGAGCAGGTTCCGGTAGAAATCCGGGTGGTCATGAACAACTCTGCGGGCATTTTCCAGGTCGAAGAGGTTTTGACCAAAAAGGTACTGCGCAGCCCCATCCGCGACTACGTGACGGTGATTGCCAGCACCCACGATACCGAGCACGACCAGCGCATCATCCGCCGGGTACGTCTGCATGAGTCAGAACCCCGCTTCACCCTGGACTAAAGCAGTCGAGCTTTTCTCACCCTCGGTAGGCTAGACTGGCAAGGATATGCGGCGCGTCGTTCCCTTGTTGGTCTTGATTTTGTTGATTGGAGCAGCCTGGTGGGCCTATCCTTTGCTGCAACCACTCTTACGCTTTGGCGCATTACCGCGCAAACTGGAGCAGCCTCTCACGGTCTTGGTGCTGGGAGTGGCGCCGGAATACAAGTACTATCACCAACGGGCCCCGGAAGACTTTCGCGGCCTTTCCGACGTCAATCTGCTGGTGCGCTTCGACCCCGGTGCTAAACGCGTCTCGGTGCTCTCCATTCCCAGAGATGTATATGTGCGTATTCCCGGCTACGGCTGGTACATCATCAACCACGCCAACAAATTCGGCGGCCCCGAGCTGGCCAAGCAGGTCGTCACCGACCTCACGGGTGTTCAGATTGACGGCTATGTAGCCGTGAGCGTAGAGGCTATCCGCAACGGCGTGGATGCGCTGGGCGGCATCACGGTTTGTGTGGAAAAGCCCATGCAGTACCGGGATACCGCCGCCAAGCTGGACATCAACCTGGAACCAGGCTGCCAGCACCTGAACGGCATGCAGGCCGAGGGTTATCTGCGTTTTCGCCACGATGCCCTGGGCGATATTGGGCGCATACAGCGGCAACAGGCTTTCTTCAACGCCCTCAAGCAACAGTTGCTGACACCGGCTGGCTTATTGCGTATTCCCCAGGCCATTGCCAGTGTGGAGCAGAACATCCGCACCGACCTGAGCCGTGAACAGATTGCCAGCCTGATGGGCTTCGCGGCCCAGCAGCCCCAACTGGTTTCCTTGCTAACCCCCGGTCAGTTCGGCCAGGGCTGGGAGGTCAACCGGGCTGAACTGGGCAAGCTGGTGCAGCGCTACTTTGGCGATACGCCTGCGGCCACCCAGGCCACCCTCGAGGACTTACGGGGACAGCAGGCCGTGGTACTCTACGCGGCCCCTCAGGAGGCGGCTGCCATCGAGATGCGCCGCAAGCTACGAGAACTGGGATTGCGGGTGCTGTTGCGTGAGGTGGAGAGTACCCCCCCGCGCAGCGAGGTGATCTCCAATGGCGCTCTGGAGCTGGCCCAGGTGCTGGGGGAGGCCATTGGGATGCCCTCGAGGGTTTCGGGGGAAGCCGTTCTATATGCCGACCTAACTGTGCGTATTGGCGCCGATTTTGCCAGCCCCAATGGGCAAAATCAGTAGGCAAAGGCATATTCAGCAGGTACGCAAAAAAATAACTGCCACCGGGAGGCACGGGGCAGTTACCGGCGTGAAAATGTTGTCAGGCAAGATGTCTGGAGCGTAAGCGCCCGGCCTGGTTGCGCATGGCGACACAGCCGCTAAATTCAATCGGGGAGGGTAGCAGCCAGTTGCGAACCGACATCCGAATACTGCTCATCGGGTGGGGCCGAACCCGGAAGGGCCGGGTGTGACTAAATTCAGCTATCAATGCATGCTCTCTGCTCATGCACGTAGAGTAAACCCTACGTCGTTACTGGCGCGTTACATTTGCACCAACCAACATTAAGGAACCTTAATATTTTGATAACAGCCTCGGTCAGGCTTGCATGGGTTGAGGGGATTGTTCCTGACCTGGCTCTTCCCAGGCCAGCTCGATCAGATCAATCAGCTCTTCGATGGGAACACCATAGCGGCGGGCCATCCGAGCCAGTTCGCGCCCCAGCCGCTTGAGCTGACCCACATACTGCTCAGACGTCACGCTGGATTCAGCCTCGAGGTCTTCCGCAATTCCAATCAACCAGCCCAGCAACTCGCTGGCGTCTTCATCGGAGAGCCCATCGGTGAGCGCCTCGTCCTCGAGAAACTGTTCCGTCAGCCGTTCAAGCATATGCGCTTACATACTATGCTGAAATGGGCCTAAATTGAAATTCGCCATGAAAAAGTACACGGCTTTGACTGTCAAAACGTTTTATTGCACTCGAAAATACTGAACACAGGGGCTGCACTGCCAGGCTGCTGACCAGGTGCACCAATAAATCTTTTCAGTTTGACGGGGTAGGGTTTGAGCCTACTTTGGGTCGCGTGTATAGGTAGAGCAGCTCATCTTTGTGTACATAGCCCATCTGGCGAGCCAAACCTTCACGGTAGCGGGTATCGGCAGCCAACTGAAGCTCGTCAGTGAGTTTTTGATTGCGCTGCTCGAGCGCCTCCAAACGTACCCGCGCATTTGAAATGTCCTGCCGGAGCTGGAAGTGACGCTGGAACTCGAGGGTAAACAAAACCAACAAATGCAGCGTCCCAATGGCAAAAACCAAATGTAAGAAGCGGTAAATTGGCCTGTCCACAATACAAAGAGTATATCAACTTTCACTCTTGCGTACTGGTTTGACAGGCTTTTACACGATGAATCGATGAATATGGGTGTGTCCCTGTTTCAACCAGCCTCAACAACCCCAACTCGCCGTGAAACCCCTCTGGATGCCGATCACCATAGCGGCACTGACCTTCCGGCGCAGACCGAGTACCCCTACGGGGGCTTGGATAGAGCTTTGTGCAGCACCCCAAGGGGGATTGACCGTCTGGTTCATTGGTTGATTTTGGGACGCACCCGATGAATATCGCTTCGGTGATTTTTTTGAAAATGTTTTATAGTATTAAAAGTTGTACAGGGGGTCAACAATGGCAAAGACCAGAGAGCGGGAAAGCTACAGGTCAAGGCTAAAAGCGGTAGGGTTGCGCCACACTTTGCCGAGGGAGCGAATCCTGGCCCACCTCGACCGCAAAAGCACCCACCCTACGCCCGAAGAGCTGTACCAGGGTCTGAAAAAGAAAGGCTACAACATCGGGCTCTCCACGGTTTACCTGAACCTTCAGGTACTGCGCGACTCGGGACTGTTGTGGGAGTTCAAGGATCAGAAGGGCAATACCCGCTACGATGGCTTCAACGAACGACATCACCATCTTTTCTGCCTCCAATGCGGCAAAATAGAAGATGTTCTGGTCAGGGATTTACCCGAATTTGACCCCGAGCCCATCAAGAGAGCGGTCGAAGCCACAAACGGATGGTTTGTGGAAGAAGCCCGCCTCGAGCTGCGCGGGGTCTGCCCGGAATGCCAGTAGTGTGCAGGATGAACCCGGCGCCGTAGTTTGTTTTGAAGCCTATTTTCCTATCAAGCCACATCGGGTCAAGTACAAAAATATCGGGCTAGCAGCTAATACATCGTCGTAGAGATGTCCGTACACCTCCGGGTTTCCAGGAGGGATTGACATAGAGCCCCCTCCCTACCACGTAGGGAGGGTGGGGGAGGGTATTGGGTAAGGCCCCCAACCGCCAGGTTACGCAAAGTCGCTGCTCAGCATCCTCACCTAACCTCCCCTGCACGGTAGGGGTGGAACGAAAAGGTTTCTGCTACGGCTTTTGCAAGAGCGTACTGCATAGTTCGTGCCGCAATGGACACTTTGTACGGGTATTTATACGACTGTGTATTAACACCCTAGTCGAGCCTTGAGACCTGGAGCTTCGCGCCAGCGCACTCCGCGTAGGGCTTGCAAACGGCTCGTGGCGCAAAATATTCCTGGATACACAGCCGTTCGTCTCTGGATAGGTCGTCCAGGCTCGGGTTGGTGAAAGCAGTAGGGCGCTACACGCTCAGCAACTCAACCAGCGTGCGAACCCCGAAACCCGTCCCTCCCGCCGGGCCCAGGGCATGGCTTTTTTCGGTATAGGCTGGGCCAGCAATATCCAGGTGCACCAGGGGCTTTTCGGTAAACTCGCCCAGGAACAATGCAGCGTTGATGGCCCCGGCGTAGCGGCTCTTGCCGTGGGTGTTTTTCAGGTCGGCGGTATTGGACTTGAGGGCCTCGAGGTACTCCTCTTCCATGGGCAGCGGCCAGACCTTTTCGCCCGCTCGCTCCGCGGCCTCCTGTACCTCGCGGCCCCAGCGTGCATCGTTGGCAAAGAGACCCGCTATCTTTTCGCCTAACGCAACCACGCATGCACCGGTCAGGGTGGATAGTTCGACAATAGCCTCAGCACCCTGCCGGTCGGCATAGGTAATGGCATCGGCTAGGGTCAGCCGGCCTTCGGCGTCGGTGTTGAGAACTTCGATGGTCTTACCCGAGAGGCTGGTGAGCACATCCGAGACCCGGTAGGCCGTACCCGAAATCATGTTCTCAGCAGCGGCCACGTAGGCCCTGACTTCTATCGGCGGTTGGAGCCTGGCAATGGCCCGCATGGCTCCCAGCACTGCAGCGGCCCCGGCCATATCGCACTTCATGGTGATCTGGCTCTCGGAGGGCTTGAGGGAGTAGCCACCGGTATCGAAGGTCAGCCCCTTGCCCACTAGGGCAATCACACGCCCCGAAGGGGCCTGGGGTTTGTAGGTTAACTGAATAAAACGCGGTGGGTTGGCCGAGCCCTGGGCTACTCCGTAAAAGGCGCCCATTCCGGCCTGCCGGATCTGGCTTTCGTCCCAAATCTCTACCGCAAGCCCCAGCTCCTGGGCCATTTCGGCAGCCCGCTTGGCCAGCTCTACCGGGGTCAGGATGTTGGGCGGCTCATTGACCAGGTCGCGGGCATAGTTGACCGCCTCGGCCACAATCTCGGCCCGGTCTACAGCAGGCCCCGAAGAACGGGCCAGCCATAAACGCAGTTTTTCGCCCCGCTTGCCGGAGGGGCTGCTGGTCTTGTATTTGTTCCAGGTGTAGCCCCCCAGCAAAGCCCCTTCGGCCAGGGCATAGCTGGCTTCCTGCTTGCCAAACTTGTCCGAGAGGAAAGTTTCGGTAACGGCTTCTTTGAAACCGAGCCGGGTAATCTCCTGCACCAGTTTGGCCCCTGCCTTTCGCACGGTTTCCAGGCTCACCCCGCGTTTTTTGCCCAGGCCAAACAGCAGGACGAAGTCGGGGCCCTTCTCGTCGGTGTGCCTGGTACTTAGGGGTACCAGTAAGGTTTCACCGAACTCCCCTTTGAAATGAAGCTCGTCCATGATCTTACTCAGGACTTTGCGATATTTGGCGTCCAGCTTTTGCCCTTCCTCGCTCAGTTCTCCACCCCATACCCCCGCCACCGCCAGGGGTACAGGAATCTCGTCTACGAAGCGCCGTGCAGACTTGAGTGTAAGCTCCATAATGTGGGAACTATAGCATATCACCGAAGCAACCTGACCGGCGGGTCAACATTGGGTCAGTTAACCAAAAAAATCGGCTGTACTGTTCTGGACAGCGTTTGACCGACGTCTGCCGGTTTGACATCCCTTCTCATGCTGCTCTGTCATGTGGTCGTCACTATGGGCTAAGATGAACCGGATGAAGGTAATGGTCAGAGCCTTACAACTTTTTCGCAAACTGGGGTTTTTTCTGAATCAGGCCACCCTGGGAGGTAGCGCGGCCCTCGAGGGGGTCATGATGAAAGCCGCCGATGCCTGGGCGCTGGCCGTCCGGCTGCCCAGCGGCCAGATTCATGTGGAGCGGCACGAAGAGGTTGCGCTGACCAAAAAATACCCCTGGGCCCGGCTGCCCCTGATTCGGGGCGTGGTAGCCCTGTGGGACGCCATGAGCATCTCCTACAAATCGCTCTCGCGCAGCGGTGAGCTGGCGGGTGAAGAAGAGGAGAAAATCTCTGGGGCAGCCATGTACGGCACCCTGGCGGTTTCGCTGGTGATTGGGTTGGCGCTGTTTGTCTGGCTACCCGCCCGGCTGGCAGGCTTGCTGGTGGACGAGGAGCGGTTTCGCTTTTTGTTCTACGTGGTGGCGGGTTTGTTTGAGACCGCCATCCTGATTGGCTATCTGGTTTTTATTGGCCGCATGAAGGACATGCAGCGGTTCTTCATGTACCACGGGGCCGAGCACAAGGCCATTGCGGCCCACGAGAAAGGCCTCGAGCTCACCGTGGAAAACGTGCGGGCCCAGCCGGCCTACCACCCCCGTTGCGGCACCAGTTTTATCGCTTTTACGGCGGTGGTGGGGGTCTTCGTCTATAGCTTCTTCCCTCCCCTCACCGTGGCCTGGTACTGGATCATCCCGCGCTTGCTGATGATTCCGGTGGTGGCGGCAGTCTCGTTCGAGGTGTTGCGCTACTCGGCGGCCCACCAGGATCCCATCTCCCGGCTGTTCCGCTGGATTGGCTTCAAGTTCCAGATGCTCACCGTGCGCGAGCCCACCGACGACATGATCGAGGTGGCCATCGAGAGCACCAAGGCAGCCCTGGCCGAAAAGCCGCTCGAGAAGCCGATGGTGGTGGCCTGAATAGAACGCGGATTGTGGACAGCCCATAGCCTAGGCAATCAAACATACATCCAAAAACGATTTTGATGCCTTTCTTGGCAGGGTTTGACCCTCGTGTCTGCGGCCTAAAAATACCCAAAACGGGCCAGGAAAAGTACAATCAGCCCATGCGTATTCTGCATACAGCAGACTGGCACCTGGGCAAGGTGCTCAAAGGGCGCGAGCGAACCCCCGAGATTCGCCAAGCCTTGCAGGAATTGCTGCGCCTGGTGCGCTCCGAAAGAATAGACCTGGTTCTGGTAGCGGGCGATCTATTTGACCGGAGCATCGTCTCCACCGAGGCCGAGGCGGCGGCCTTCGAGTTTTTTATGGGGTTGCGCGAGCAGAGTGTTCCGGCCCTGGTAATTGCCGGCAACCACGACAGCCGCGAACGCCTCGAGGCCCTCTCACCCCTGCTCTCGCTCACCGGCGCTACCGTGTTTGGCAACCTGCGCTTTGTCGAGGAGGGAGGGGTGGCCAGGAGCAACGGGGCCAAAATAGCCCTGCTCCCCTTCCTCTCGGAGCGCCGTTTGGTCAAGGCACACCATCTGTTGAGTGGCGACACCTCCCAGTGGAAGGGCATCTACTCCGAAGGCATGCGCCAGGTCATCGCCCACCTGGCACAAGGCTGTGATGCCGACATTAACCTGTTCATGGCCCATCTGACCGTAGAAGGCGCGAAGCTAGGCGGGGGTGAGTTCACTTTCTATACCACCAACAGCTACGCCCTTCCGGCCTCGCATTTTCCCCTGAACCTGAGCTATGTGGCGCTGGGGCATTTGCACCGTCAGCAACAGGTGAGCGAGTCTCCCGTGGCCTGGTATGCGGGGTCGCTCATCCAGCTCGACTTTGGCGAGAGCGAGATCAACCCCAGGGGGGCGCTCATTGTGGAGGTGGAGCCAGGGCAACCCCCCAGGGTGCACGAGGTAAACCAGCGCTGGGGCAAACCCCTCAAGACCTTCCGGGTCAGACGGGACTCGCTGGATCGGCGCTGGAACGAAATTCGGGACTTCCAGGGCTACAGCAAGGTGGTGATTGAAGGCAAGGGCAACCCAGCCCTGCGCGAACGCATGTTCAAAGAGCTACCGGATTTGCTCGAGGTCGAGTTCCACACCCCCGAACAGGAGGAAGCTGTATCGGCCACGGTAGCGGTGGAAAACCTGGACTGGGTCGAGGCGTATGCCCAGTACCGCCGGGAGGCCGGCTCGAGCGAGGCCAGCCCCGAGTTGCTGGACGCTTTCAGGCAGGTCTACGAAGAGGTACATGCCGCCAGCACTCAGTAGCCCACCCCTGACCCTTCTCCCCCAACTTTTTTATGAGACCGCTCAAACTGCGTATTGAAGGCTTTGGTGCCTACGCCGAACCACAGGAAATCAGCTTCGATGATGTGGAGCTGTTTGCCATCACCGGCCAGACCGGTTCGGGCAAGAGCACCCTGCTCGATGCCATGACCTATGCGCTCTACAAGGCCACGCCGCGCATCGGTTCGAAGGGCCTGAAGGATTTGAAACACCCCCAGGCCGATTCGGCCAAAGTGGAGCTGACCTTTGCCCTGGGAGAGCAGACCTGGCGGGTGGTGCGGGTGGTGGGCAAGGAGAACCAGAACCGCCTCGAGTATCTCCTGCACACCGACTGGAAAACTCACCCTGCCTCCGAAAAGGGCAAGGAGCTCGACGCCAAGCTGGCCGATATTCTGGGCATGGACTACGAGACCTTTACCCGCGCCATCCTGCTGCCCCAGGGCCAGTTCGACCTGTTCCTGCGGGGCTCGCCCAGAGAACGCCGCGAAACCCTGATCAAGCTCTACGGCCTGGAATCACTAAAGGCCATGCGAGAGCGGGTAGCCGCCCGGCTCAAAACCCTGGGCGAACAGAAAGCCCGCTTGGAAGGTGAACTGGCTGCTCTGAGCGAGGCTGAGGAGGAGCGCATTTCAGCGCTGCGCGAGGAGATTGGGGGCCTCGAGCGTAGCGAGCGCGACCTGGGTAGCCAGCTTCAAAGCGCCGAGCAAACCCTGCGTACCCTGGAGGAACGCCAGAAGCAGTTTGTCGAACTCGAGGCCCTGCACCGCCGTCACACCACCTGGCAAAGCGACCAGAAGCGCATGGCCGAAATTGCCGACAGGCTCCTTCGGGCCGAAAAAGCCGAGCGCATCTGGCCCCAGTTAGAAGCCCTCCAGGCCGCCCAGAACGACCTCGCAAAAGCCCAGAAGGCCCTGGGGCTCGAGCAGCAGACCTTGGGCCAGCTCGAGGCCCAACTGGCCGCCTTGCGCCAGGGTTTTGAGCCAGACCGGTTAGAAACCCTCAAGGCGGAGCAGTCCCAGGTGCCCCTCTTGCAAACCAAAGAAGCCCAGCTCAAACGCTATGGCGGCACCCTGAAGCTGCAGCACCAAGCGCCCCTGCCCTTCGACGAAAACCGCCTGGATGCCCTGCGCGATGCCGAGCGGCAGTTCGATCAACTGCATAAGCTAACCGAACGCCACCAGCGCGTGGTATTGGCCTCAACACAGCTTCAGTCCGAGGTACAAGCCTCTCAACAAACCCTCGAGGCGCTGAACCGCGAGATAGAAGACCTCAAAAAGGCCGGTGTCGAGGCCCGGGCCGAGTACGAGCAGCTCGAGCAGGCCCTCGAGCAAGAGAGAACCCGCCAGGGCATCCATCAGTATCACCGCCACCTCAGGGTAGGTGAGCCCTGCCCCCTCTGTGGGCATCCGGTAAAACAGCTACCCCAGACCACCGACCTACCCGACCTGGCGCCCATGGAGGCCGCCCTGAAGGCCAGGGCCCAGGCCCTTGAGGACTTACGCACCGAATACAAGGTCAAACAAGACCGTCGCAAACAACTAGAGGAAAGCCTGCCCAGGCTGCAAGCGCAGTTGAGCACCCGGCAACAGGAAGAGGCCGAAGCCAGAGCCGAACTGGAGGCGATTCAGGCCCAGGTTCGTGAACTGGGCTCCCTGGAAAAAGTCCGCGAAGAACGCACCCAGCGCCTGGCGGCACTGGCCGCCGAGATCCGTGCGGCCACCGGTGGTCAGGGGGTGGAGGCTTATGCCCGAAGCCTGCTAAACCAACTGCAAACCCTGGAGGCCCAGGCCCGGCAGATGGCCGAACTCGAGGCCCGCCTGAGCGATACCCGAAACAAAGTCTCCAGTCAGCTTGAGATAGTGCGGGTTCTGCAGGCCAACCAGGCGCGCCAGGAAGCGGCTGTACAGGCCCTGGTGCAAGGCGCGGGCTTCAACGACCGGGAATCCGTCCAGCAAGCCCGCCTTACCCCTGAGGAAACCAAGTCCCTGCAAGAACGACAAAAAGCTCACGAGCGTGAAGGGGTGGAAATTACGTCCCTGCTCGGTAAGCTCCAGCAAGCCCTGAGTGGCCAGGTTCCCGTGACGCCCGCGCAGGTATCGGAGCAAAAAAACCACGTGGCCGGACTCAAAGCCTCGCTGGATGAGACCAAAAAACGCCTCGGGGGCAAAAAAACCGACCTGGATCGGTTACAAAAACAGCTCGATCGCAAACGCCAGGCCCAGAAGGAAAAAGCCGAGCTGGACAAACAAACCGACCTCTGGGAACAACTGGCCCAGGATCTCAAGGGCGACCGCTTCCAGGACTTCTTGCTGGAGCGCTACCAGTCCGGCCTGCTGAGCCGGGCCTCCGAACTGATGCAGTCCCTCTCGCAAAACCGCTACAGCCTGCACCTCGAGGAGGGCGAGTACAGGGTGCTCGACCGCTGGACGGACTCCCTTCGCCCGGTGCGAACCCTCTCGGGCGGCGAGAGCTTTATGGCCAGCCTCTCACTGGCCCTTTCCCTCTCGGAGCACCTTTCGCGCGGCAGAATTGGGGCGCTTTTCCTGGATGAAGGCTTCGGAACCCTCGATGCCGAAACGCTCGAGCAGGTCGCCGGAATACTGGAAGCCCTCCCCACCCAGGGCCGCCTGGTCGGTATCGTGACCCACGTGGAGGCCCTGGCCGAGCGCCTGCCCGCCCGCTTGCAGGTCGAGAAGTCGCCTGCAGGGAGCAAAGTGCGCTGGCGGGATTAGCAGGGAACGGGCCAGATGCAGCAAGCCTCAGGTTTCAGGGTATCCTCTTTCTGGCTTGCCTTTGGCCATACTGCACCACTCGAGCATTCGACTGGCTGAACCCCTCCTTCCTCATGTCGCGCATCGTTCGCAACACCTTCCTGGTCATGGCCGGTACCCTGTCCAGCCGCCTGCTGGGTCAGGTGCGCCAGACCATCCTGACCAACCTACCCCTGCCCGATACCCTCAAGGATGCCTTCTGGGTGGCGTACCGCATTCCCAACCTGCTACGTGAGCTGCTGGCCGAGGGGGCCATCCAGAACGCGCTGATTCCGGTGCTCACCAGCCTGCCAGCGGCAGAAGCGCAGGTCTTCGCCCGGCGTTTTGGGGCTTTTTTGTTGGGGGTTAATCTGGTCATCCTGGGGTTGGGCCTGGTATTCGCCCCCCAGATTGCCAGCGCCCTGCTCTGGCTCTCCGAGCTTTCCCTGGCCCAGGCCAGCCCCCTGCGCGACCCGGCGGTCTTCGAGCAGTTGGTGCTCATGATCCGCCTGGTGATGCCTTTTTTGCTCTCCATCTCGATGGCCTCGCTCTTTTCCTCCATGCTCCAGTCGGGCGAGCGCTTTGGCCTCACCAGTTTCAGCCCCATCGCCTTCAATGTGGGCTCCATCGTGCTCATGCTGCTATTTCCCAGCAGCGTGGTAGCCCTGGGCCTCTCGGTCACGCTGGGGGGCGCACTGCAAGCCCTGGTGCAGCTTCCTGCCCTCAAAGGGTATGGGCTCGAGTTCAAATGGCATCCGGCCTTCCGCCTAGCCCTGGCCCGCATCGGGCCCTTTGCCTTCACCACCTCCGTACGGCAGTTTCTGAACCTGGTCTTGCTCAGCATTCTGGCCGCCTACCCCTCAGCCGCCGTCACGGGCTTCCAGAATGGGGAGCTCATCTTTACCACCGCCCTGGGTCTGCTGGCCGTCTCGCCCGCCATGGCCGCCTTTCCCCGGCTCTCTGCACTGGCGGGCGGCGGCGACCTACCAGCAGCCCGCGAGTTGCTCCGCCGCATGATGGCCCGGCTGGCGGTGCCCCTGGCCTTTGCGGCCGCCATGATGGTTGCGCTGGCTCCCTGGGTGGTGGGCACGCTCTATGCCATTACCGCCAACTTCTCCGACGCCAACCGAACCTTCACCACCCAGACCGTAATGGCGCTGGGCCTGGCCTTGCTGCCCTGGGGCTTGAATCAACTGCTGCTGCGCGGCTTCTACGCGGTGGGGCAGGTGGGACAGGCAGTCAGCGTGACGGTAATGGTAGCGCTGCTAAACACCTTTGGCTACTGGCTGTTCCGCGAACAGGGTCTGTTTGTGCTGAACCTAGCCACGGCAATTGCGGGCTGGCTGGGCCTGGTCATTTACACCCGGCGCTTACAGGCTTTTCAAATGGCATCCCTCGCTGAGGTGGGGCGGGTGATAGGAAAAGCCCTGCTGGCAGCCGTACCCGCAGGCTGGGTAGCTTACACGGTAGCAATGCAGTTTGGTGTTCCGGCCTTTTTTTGGCAGAACCTCCTTCCACTGGCGGCGGGGGGTTTGGCGGGATTGACGGTATTCATAGGGTTGGCCTATGCACTAAGGCTTCCGCTGAAACTACGATAGGGCGCTCTTGACAAAGATTGAGTCATCCGGTGTTATTTATTTGAATACGCTCCATACAAGCCAGCCATTTCTGCAACCTACCGAGTAGAGCCTTTACTTTTGAGCTTTCGGCTCCTGAGTGGTCATCTAGTGTGGGGATTCATCCAAAAGTTGGTGATATACCGAAGCCGCATGGTCAATGCTTTCGGCCTTCGGCTTTTGGCTTTCGGCTAACCTGCCGTGTTTTTCGCCTTCTTCTGCGGCTCGCTTTTTTGCGGCGCCAGTTCGCGCAACAGGGCCAGGCGCAGGCGGGCTATTTCCGACTCGAGGCGGTTTTGCTGGATGTCCAGCTCGTCGCGCAGGCGGATGATCTCCTCTACCCCGGCCAGGTTAACGCCCAATTCTTGCGTAAGGCGACGAATTTCTCTTAGTTTTTCTACGTCCCGTTCGGAGTAAAGGCGGGTCTTGCCGGAGGTGCGGCTGGGCGCAACCAGGCCCTCACGCTCGTACAACCGCAGGGTCTGGGGGTGCATACCTACCAGCTCGGCGGCCACCGAGATAATGTAAACAGGTCGCTCTTTGTCGCTAATTTTTTTCTTACTCTCGCCAGGAGCGGGGAGGGCCGGAGGGGTTTTGAGGGCTTCCAGCTTCTCGCCAAGTTCGGCCTTGAGACGCTCAGCTTCCTCCCGAAAGCGCTGCTCGAGCGTCCATAGCTCGTCGCGCAGTTTCATGATCTCTTCGACCCCCGCCAGGTTGACCCCAAGCTCCTGGGTCAGACGGCGAATTTCCCGGAGTTTCTCGACATCCCGTTCTGAGTACAAGCGGGTCTTGCCCCCCGAACGCTTGGGCTGAATGAGGCCTTTGCGCTCGTACAACCGCAGGGTCTGGGGGTGCATATCCACCAGTTCGGCAGCAACCGAAATGATGTACACGGGGCGATCTTTTTTATCCATATACAAAGTGGGCTAAAAGCCCTTGACATATAAAGTATACGAAAATCTATACCAAATTTTGTCATGTATTTCGGTTATCCCGTACAGCACGGTAAGAACGGCCCCTCGCCATGGGTCGAGCAGACTGCCTTCAGTCCAGGTCGCCGGCTAGGAATCGTTTTTAGCCAGTTTGTAGGGCAGATACTTGGGCTGCCAGAACCGCTCAGCCACGTAGGCCTGAATGGCCTCCATATTGAGGCCCATTAGACGCTCTTCGCGCGCGAGCCCCTCCTTCATGGCCTGGCGAATGACCCTCGAGGCCACGTACTGGCTTACCTCCCGCAACTCCGAAGTAGGGGGGTATACACGGTCGGGGTGGTGCTTGCTGGTGTAGTCGTATAGGGCATACGCCGCTTCCAGCACCATATCATCCGAAACTTCTTTGGCCTTGGACAGCACCGTACCAAAGCCCAGACCGGGGAACACAAACGCATTGTTACCCTGCCCAATGGGGTAGGTTTGGCCCCCCAGTTCCACCGGGGCAAAGGGGCTCCCGGCAGCCACCAGGGCTTTGCCCTGGGTCCAGCGCAGGATGTCTTCCGGAAAGGCCTCCGACGAACTAGTAGGGTTGGAGAGCGGGAAAATAACCGGATGCTCGGTGTGGGCCAGCATGGCCTGCACGATAGGCTCGGTGAAGGAACCCGGCTGCCCCGACAAGCCCAGCAAAACCGTCACTCTGGCATTAACGATGGTTTCGAACAGGTTGGGAGCCTCGCCCTCGAATTGCCAGCCCTGAACCAGGGCCGGGTCTTTGGCGAACTTTTTCTTGTAGTCCTCCATGCTCCGGTTGCTGAGCAACAAGCCCTTCGAGTCGAGCACGAACAGGCGCTCCTTGGCCTCGGCCTCACTCAAACCCTCTCGCATAAGGCCATCCAGAATGGCCTGCGCAACCCCCGCACCCCCGGCTCCGGCTCCATAAACCAGGATGCGCTGATCGGAAAGGTTCTGGCCCTTGATCCGGCAGGCCGACAGAACCCCGGCCAGGGTGACCGCGCCGGTGCCCTGGATATCGTCGTTGAAGGAGGGAAGCACCTTGCGGTAGCGCTCGAGTACTGTGAAAGCGGTGTCCTTGCCAAAGTCCTCCCACTGCATGACCGCGTTGGGGTAACGCCGGCGAAAAGCCTCCACGAAGCGATCCATGAAGGCGTAGTACTCGTCGCCGGAAAGCCGCCGGTGGCGTACCCCCAGGTAGAGGGGGTCGTTGATCAGGTCGGCCCGGTTGGTGCCCACATCCAGCTCCACCGGCAGGGCTTTGTCGGGGCCCAGCCCGCCCGCCGCCGTGTAAATGGCCAGCTTGCCGATGGAGATGGCCATGCCGCCAAACCCCTGGTCGCCGATGCCCAGAATGGCCGAAGAATCGGTGGCCACCGCCAGGCGCACATCATTGAGGGGGACGTTGGACAGGGCCTCGTCAATTTCGTGGATGTTGTCAGTAGAGGCCGTAAAGCCCCTGGGGAAGCGGTAAATATGGGAAAACTGCTTGACCGCCTCGCCCACCGTTGGGGTGTAGAGGATGGGCAGCATCTCGCTCATGTGATCGGCAAAGAGGGCAAAAAAGAGCACCTCGTTGCGGTCTTGCAGGTTGCGCAGGAAGATGTGTTTTTCCAGGTCGTTTTCGATCAGGCGATAGCGGCGGTAGTTGCGCTGCTTTTGCTCCTCGAGGGTGGTCACGTGGGGGGGCAGGAGACCCTCGAGCCGCAAAGCTTTGCGCTCCTCGTGGGTAAAAGCGGTTCCCTTGTTCAGAAGGGGCAGCCCCAGGAGCAATGAGCCCTGGACAAAAGGCTCCAGATAACGCTTGCCACGCTCATCTCGCTTGACGTCGTAATAGCGACTCACCGTCATACGGCCCATGCTAAGGCCAGAGCGTTGTTGGGGTCTAGTGGTAGGAGCCGCACGGGTTTTTGCGCTGGTGTAGCTACCCCCAGGCTTCGTCCTCGCTATTCTCAGTTGAAGCGCGTTATTATCGTGAGCGGTTAAGCGGGGCGCTGCCCCCGAAAGGAGTTTACCGATGAAATCCCCTGTCAGAGTCGCGGTAACCGGTGCAGCCGGTCAGATTGGCTACAGCTTGCTGTTTCGCATCGCCTCGGGCGAGATGTTGGGCAAGGATCAGCCGGTCATCTTGCAACTGCTGGAAATCACCCCGGCCCTCAAGGCCCTCAATGGGGTGATTATGGAGCTCGAGGACTGCGCCTTCCCCACCCTAGCCGGTATTGTGGCTACCGACGACCCCAACGTGGCCTTTGGCGACGCCGACTATGCCTTGCTGGTCGGGGCCATGCCGCGCAAACAGGGCATGGAACGCTCAGACCTGCTCCAGGCCAACGGGGCCATCTTCACGGCCCAGGGCCGGGCCCTTTCAGATAATGCCCGCAAACAAGTCAAGGTGCTGGTGGTGGGGAACCCCGCCAACACCAACGCCCTGATTACCTACAAAAACGCTCCCAACCTCAACCCCCGCCAGATTCACGCCATGACCCGCCTCGACCACAACCGGGCCATCTCCCAACTGGCGGCCCGCCTTAAGGTGCCCGTTACCGAGATCAAGAAAATGACCATCTGGGGCAACCACTCGGTAACACAATACCCCGACCTCTACCACTGCGAGGTGGGGGGCAAAAGCGCCTACGAACTGGTGGGCGACCACGACTGGTACGCCAACACCTACATTCCCAAGGTGGCCAAGCGCGGCGCGGAAATTATCGAGGCTCGAGGCGCATCCTCCGCAGCCTCGGCGGCCAGCGCGGCCATCGACCACATGCGCGACTGGGCCCTGGGCACCCCCGAGGGCGACTGGGTGAGCATGGCCATCCCCTCCGACGGCTCTTATGGCGTCCCCGAGGGGCTGGTGTACAGCTACCCCTGCGTCTGCAAGAACGGCGACTTTGAGATTGTTCAGGGCCTGGACATCAACGAGTTTAGCCGTAACAAGATGGACGCCACTGCCCGGGAGCTGGCCGAAGAACGGGATGCGGTGCTGCAACTGGGGCTGATCAAGTAAGGCTCGAGTTTCAGATACATGCAAAGGGCGCACGGTTGTGCGCCCTCATCTTTGGCTAGTTTGAAGCAAATCTGTACCCAGGCAATCCTCAATACCAACTCTGCGCGTGAGCGGCGCTAAACGCGCCCCTCCCTTGCCGCGCCAGGGGGCGCGTACGAGGGACTTGTATATCGCTTTTGGGTCACTTTTGAGCAGATTTGGGTATCAGGCCTGACCGGCTCCCTGTCCCAGGGTCGTCCAGCCCTGCGCCGGGTCCCAGGGGTACACAATCCAGGCATCGGTCTCGGCGGCGTAGTAGTCGGGGGCGTCGCCCGGAAACTGGCTTTTGCGGGGCTTGTAGTGCAAAACCGCCACCTGTGGCTGACCGCCCGCCATTTTGATACGCTCCCGCACCGCCACCGCCGTTTTGCCCGAGTCCCAGACGTCGTCCACTATCAGGATGCGCTTGCCGTAAAGCAGGCTATCGGAGGGAAACTGCAGAAAAACCGGGTCTTTGATGGTCTCGCCCACATCGGTATAAAACATCACCGCCGCCGTCAGGATGTTGCGCTGGTCGGTGGCCTCGGAAACCAGGCAGGCCGGAATCATGCCGCCCCGGGTGACGGCCAGAATGCAGTCGAAGTCGTTGGGGTTGACCTGGCCCAGCAGCCTGGAAACCAGGTTGGTGATGTCCTGCCAGGTCAGGTACTGCTTGCCCGAATAGCCTTGGGATTCGCTCATACGGCTCCTTGCTGCGCCCTGGGATGGCTTCGCTAGCCTACTACCGGCTTGTCCAGCTCAAAAGCGCTGTGCACAGCCCGCAGGGCGGCCTCCGCCGACTGCAAGGGAATAATGGCGGAAATCCGCACCTCGCTGGTGGCAATCATGTCTATGTTGGCGCCCACGCTCGAGAGCGCCTGGAACATGCGGGCCGGAATACCGGGGGTGGAGGCCAGGGCCACCCCCACGATGGAGATTTTGCAGATGTCGCGGCGGAGCTGGGCCTCGCCGCCAATTTCGGCCAGAACGGGCTCGAGGGCCTCCATGGCCTCCTCGGCAAAGTCCTGGTTAACCGTGAAGGCCATCTGGGTACGGCTGGCCTCGTGACCGGGAACCCCCTGAATAATCATGTCTACCGCCACCCCTTTGCGGGCCAGCGCTTCAAAAACCTGGGCTGCGATGCCGGGCCGGTCAGGAATGCCTACCAGGCCAATCTGGGCGATTTCGTCGTCGAGGGCCACCCCCGTCACAGGGCGATCGAGTTCCATACCATCCTCCGTCACTAAGGTGCCAGGGTTATAGGAAAAACTGCTGCGCACGTGGATTTTCACCCCGTATCGCTTGCCGTAGTAAACCGCCCGAGGGTGCAGCACCCGCGCCCCCAACGCGGCCATCTCGAGCATCTGGTCGTAGCCGATTTTGCTGAGCTTCTGGGCCTCGGGAATGGCGTGGGGGTCGGTGGTGTAGACCCCTTCGGTATCGGTAAAAATCTCGCACTCCTGAGCCCCCAGGGCGGCGGCCAGGGCAACCGCCGTGGTGTCGGAGCCGCCCCGCCCCAAAGTGGTGAGTTCGCCCTCGGGGGTAGTGCCCATGAAGCCCGCCACCACCGCCACCTCTCCTCTATCCAGCGACTGCTGGATGAGGGTGGGCTCCACCCGCAGAATGCGGGCATCGCCAAAGCGCCCATCGGTGGTAATGCCGATCTGGTGCTGGGTAAACCCCCGCGCCGGGATGCCCATGGCGTTGAGTTGCATCGAGAGCAACGCCACCGACTGCTGCTCGCCAATGGTGGTTAGCATGTCCAGCTCCCGCTGGGGCGGGCGTTTGTTGACCCGCTTGGCCAGGGCAATCAGCTCGTCGGTCATGCGGCCCATGGCCGAGACCACCACCGCAATTTGGTGCCCCTTCTCGAGGTAGTGATGGATGCGCTGGGCTACCTTGTGGATGCGCTCGAGGTCGCCCACACTGGTTCCACCATATTTCTGGACAATCAGCGCCATAACTAGCACAGAATGCTAACATGCCTGCATCCGATAGCCAATAGCAGATAGCCGATGCCCAAAGCAAAACCGGGCGGTTGTGGGGAGCTTGGCCTAAGCGATAAGCTTTAGACCGAGGTCAAAAATATGAGCGTCTTTCCAGAGTGGTTCAAAGCCTTCAAACAGGTGGAAATCTGGCCTGGTATGGATATGGCGGTGCTCTCGGGGCACAAGGGGCAGGTGGGGTTTGCCCAGGTGCAGGAGGAAACCTATGTCCCCGAGCACGCCCACGACGGACAGTGGGGCGTGGTGCTGGAGGGTGAGGTAGAGTTCCTCATTGGCGGCGAGCGAAAGGTCTTTCGCAAAGGCGATTATTACCACATTCCCGGTGGCGTGCCCCACAGCGCCAGGCTGGCCGCAGGTACCGCCTTTATTGACGTCTGGGAAAACGAGCGGTTTCCAGCAGAGCGGCTCAAGTAATACCATCTTTGCCTGAACACTTTGTAAACCATTGGAATGATGAGACGGGGAATAGGGGTTATGGCATCTTCACCTGGACACTTTGCATGCTGTTTAGCGGTGAGATAGGGATCGGGGGTTAGGGGCTAGGGAACAGTTGTTGGAAGCCCACTATCTACCTCCTACTCCCGTTTCTGAACTGCAAGGTGGCTTTGCGTCTAAATGTTGGTATAAAACAACCATAGGAGCCTTATGTACAAGAACATTCTGGTCGAAACCCACGGGCGTGTAGGGTTGGTGAAGCTCAACCGGCCCAAACAACTCAACGCCCTCAACACCGCGACCCTGCGCGAACTGGCCCAGGCCATAGGGGCCTTCGAGCAGGACGAAGCCATCGGCGCTATGGTCATCACCGGCAACGAGCGGGCCTTTGCCGCCGGGGCCGACATCGCCGAGTTTCAGCAGACCAGCCTGAGCGACCTGATGCGGGGGCTCCGGGCCGACCAGTACGAGACCCTGCGCAAGGTTCGCAAACCCCTGATTGCGGCGGTTTCGGGGTTCGCCTACGGTGGGGGCTGCGAACTGGCCATGATCTGCGACCTGATTGTAGCTTCCGATACCGCCCGGTTTGCCCAGCCCGAGATTAACCTGGGCATCATTCCCGGCGGCGGCGGCACCCAGCGCCTCACCCGGCAGGTCGGCAAGTACCTGGCCATGGAGGTCATTCTGGCCGGACGGGTGCTCTCGGCCTGGGAGGCCTTGCAGCATGGGCTGGTGAACAGGGTGGTTCCGGTAGAGCTCTATCTGGAGGAGGCCCTCGAGCTGGCCCAGACCATCGCCAGCCGGGCACCCCTGGCCGCACGACTGGCCAAAGATGCGGTGAACCGGGCACAGGATATGAGCCTGGAAAACGGACTGGGCCTCGAGCGCAGCAACTTCCTGATTGCCTTTGGCAGCGAAGATAAACACGAGGGCACCACGGCTTTTGTGGAGAAACGCAAACCGGTATGGAAGGGACAGTAATGGATACCAAGAAAGCCCCTTTGGAGGTCGCATGAGCGTCTTGCTAAAAGAGTTGCACGAGGGCATCCTGACCCTCACGCTGAACCGCCCCGAGGCCATCAACGCCCTCACCACCGAGATGCTGCGGGAGCTCGGCAAGGTGCTGGCCAAAGAAGCCCCCGCACCCGAGGTGCGGGTGGTGGTACTGCGAGGCGCGGGCCGCGGCTTTTGCTCGGGTCAGGATTTGCGCGAGTTCGAGGGCCAGCGCATATCCTACAAGGCCCACCTGCGCAACTACCAGTCGGTGGTGGAGGGGCTGGCCAACCTGGAAAAACCCGTGCTGGCGGCCATCCACGGCGCCGCTGCGGGGGCCGGGCTATCGCTGGCGCTGGCCTGCGACCTGCGGGTGGCTGCCACCGACGCCGTATTCACCACCGGCTTCAGCAAAATTGGGCTCATTCCCGACGCCGGGATGAACTACCACCTGCCCCGAATATTGGGTTATGCAAAAGCCTTCGAGCTATCGGTGCTCTCGCCCCGCCTGAAGGCCGAGGAAGCCCTGGCCCTGGGCCTGGTGAACCGGGTCATGGCCAGCGAGACCTTCTCGGAGGAGGTTGGGAAGCTGGCCCTCGAGCTTGCCCAGGGGCCCACCAAGACCTACGGCCTGATTAAGCGGGCCCTGCGGCGCAGCGCCAGCGCCACCCTGGAAGAGATGCTCGAGTACGAGGCATTGCTACAAGAGGTAGCGGGCCGCACCGAGGACCACCAGGAGGGTGTACAGGCCTTCTACGAAAAACGCCCCGCCCGGTTTCAGGGAAAGTAGACTATCGGCGTGGTTCGCTACCTCAGAGGAACGGTACTCAAAAAGTCCCAGAGCAGCGCCGTGTTGCTGGTAGGGGGTGTGGGTCTGGAGGCCAGTTGCCCGGCCTCCACGCTAGCCCAGCTCAGCGAAGGGCAGGAAGCCACCCTGCACACCAAGCTCGTCGTCCGCGAGGACGACCTCTCGCTCTTTGGCTTCGCCGACGAACGCAGTCTGGAGCTATTTGAGCTACTGCTCACGGTCTCGGGGGTGGGGCCCAGGGTGGCCCTCAACCTGCTCTCCTCGCAAACCCCAGCCCTGCTGGCCAGGGCGCTGGCCGAGGGCGATTTGCGCTTGCTCACGGCGGCCCAGGGCGTGGGCAAGAAGCTGGCCGAGCGGATTGCCCTCGAGCTGCGCGGCAAGGTACCGGCCCACCTGATGGGCGAAGGGGGCGCCATCGTTCGCAGTACCCATACCCAGGAGGCCGAGCTGGCCCTGGTCACGCTGGGTTTCCGCGAGGGTCAGGTGCGCAGTGTGGTGGCCGAAATTGCCCAGAAAAACCCCGAGGCCAGTACCCAGGAACTCATCAAGCTGGCCTTGAAGGCGCTGCGTTAGGGGTCTCTCGAGCAGGTTGGCGGGATATCAAAGTCACTAGAAATAGCGCTCCCGCATCTGGCTCAGGAAATCTTCGCTCAGATGTATACCCGAAGCCGAGCCCAGCACAGCATCCATGCCGCAGTAGGGGCACAGCGCGGTCTGGCCTTCGTCCACCCACTCTTCGATTTCGCCGGGGGGAAAAATACGCAGGCAGTAGAAGCAGCCGCACAGTTCACTCTGCAAAACCTCCGAGCGGTGGTGGGAGGAGTGCCGATAGGCTTCGGGATACGTCATTGCGCCTCCAGCCAGGGGAGCATCTGTAGCAGGTTGGTCACCTCGAGGTCGGCCTTATGTTGGGGGTCTTTGGGCTTGAAGCCGCGCTCCACCCAGACCGATTTCATGCCCGCATTGGCCGCCCCTGCAATATCGCGTTCGGGGTTGTCCCCCACCATCACGCAAGCTGCAGGATCTACCTCGAGCTCCTGGCAGATGTGCTCAAAAATGCCCGGCTGGGGCTTGCCGATGTCCAGCTCACCCGAGACCACAATGGCCTGAAAGCGGTCTTGCAGAAGGGAGCCCTCGAGCTTCTCTCGCTGCAGGTCGGGCACCCCGTTGGTCACAATGCCCAATTTGTAGCCGGTGAGGGCCTTAAGCAGCGCATCTACTTCGGGATAGCGTGGGTACAGTCGCCGCTCGCTCAGGTAGCGGTGGGCCAGGGCTTCGCTGAGAGCGTCGTCGTGTATGTCCTGTTCGGCCAGCGATTCATTCCAGACAGCTACCCGAAAGGCTGGGGCCCAGTCGTGGAGGGTTTTCAGGGCGGGGTGGGTCTGCACTTCGTAGCGGGCCCAGAGCCCCTCCCCCGCACTATGACCGATGCGCTGGGTGTAATCAAATACCGGCGAGGATTTCCACAGGCGCACCGACGTCTGTTCGGCAGTCTGAATCAGGCGGGGAATGTCCAGACTGTACCAGGAAGCCGCATAAAAGGCGCAGCTTCGCAAGGCGTGGAGCGAGACCGGGTGATCGAGGATGAGGGTTTCGTCGAGATCGAACAGAATAGCGCGAACCACGCCTCAATCTTACGGGAAAACCACCCCCCCTGAACCAGCGGCTTTGTGTTCAACGAGCCTGCTCGAGTAGCACCTGCGCCCCTTCCTTAAGCGCCTCTTGCTCGTTCTGGGTCAGTTTGAGCCCTTCCCACAGCGCACTGAAGTAGCTTTCTTGCATGAGGGCGATTTCAATGGCCATGATTTTTTCAAAGGCCGTGATGGCCGCCAGGATATCAGCCCCCCGCAGCGCATTGCGGAGGTGCTCGAGGGTCAGCTCCTGCACGATGCCCACAGCGGGAATGAAGTGCCCAGGGCGCACCCCCACCCGCGCATGCACCAATCCAATCTGAATACGGCGACGGGCATACGCACCATCGTACTGCCCGGAAAAAAGCTCCCGATACCAGACCGCAAACGAACGGTACAGCCGTTCAACCCGGCCCGGCACACTCCACAAAATTTCGTGCATCTCGGGGTCGCGGCCCAGATAATCATAGAAAGCCAGGGCCACCTCGGGGGCCAGGGGGCCTGCAATGGGCTCGAGGCTCCGCAGGGTATGTATATGCTGCTGCGTGAGCCCTGTTCGGCGCACCAGGGTTTGCAGCAGCTCTTCGGCCTTCATCCAAGGGATTCTACTTCAGGGACGCCGGTGGCTCATAGTCAGTAGTCAGTTGTAAGAAGCGGGCTAAAGCCACCGAATGATAAAAAGCACGTTTATCTAGCCCTTGACATTAGACTCTTGACCCCTGACTCACCAGTTCAGTTGGCTTTTCCCAGCATGGCCCGGGCCCCCGCCACCAGGGCTTTCTCCTGGTCGGCAGCCACCCCCAGGCGGTAGCCGTACTCCATGGCCTGCATGTAGCTATCCTGCATCAGGGCCGCCTCAATAGCCATGATCTTCTCGAAGGCTTCCACCGCGCTAAAGATTTCGGGTGAACGAAGGGTATTGCGCAGGTGCTCGAGGGATAACTCCTGCACAATGCCAAAGGCAGGCATGATGAAACTGGGTTTGACCCCGATGGCCGCGTGTACCAGGCCGATGCGGGCACGTCTCTCGGCATACTCAGCATCGTACACGCCACAAAAAAGCCCGCGGTACCAGTCGGCAAAGCTCTGATAAAGCCGCTCGACCCTGCCAGGGGTCTCCCACAGTATGGCTCTCATCTCTTCATCCCGGCCCAGGTAATCGTAGAAGGCAAGAGCGATTTCCGAAGCCATGGGGGCCATCAGGGGTTCAAGCCTGCGAAGCATCTGAACATGTTGCTCCAGCAGTCCGGTACGACCTATTAGCTTACTCAGCAAAGCCTTGGCTTCCATTTGGGACAATTGTACCTTGACATAAAACTATCCAGAAGACCTGCATGAAAAGACTGAATCCTGGTACAGAATAAGTCTTGGACGCATTCCAGTAAACCGATTCAATCACTTCAACTCCAACAACAGAAGGGGCAGCCTGATGGCTACCCCTCTCAATAAGGCGGTTTACTCGGTACTGACTTCCTGTACCACTTGCTGATTGGTGGGCAACACCATACGGAAGTGGGTCGCAGGGTCGGCCAGTAGTTTCATCAGACGCTCGGCCTTGTCTTCGCGTTCGGCATCGCGCAGGGCATCCAGGTACGCGCTCATCAGTTCGCGCACATCGGCAATCCCGCGTTCATCGAGCTTCTGGATCGCCACCTTTGCGCCTTTGGCCAGACGTCGGTGCATGGCCTCTTCGTTGAGGCCCATCTCGGGCCAGAAGCGCAGGTAAACCCGCCCGCCGGTCATACCGGAGCAGATCCAGGGACCTGGGTCACCCAGCACCACCGCCCGCCCGCGGGTCATATACTCAAAGGCAAAGCCTTTGGCCTGAGCACGGGCTGCAATGTTGCCTAGTTCGTCCTGCACGGGGCGATCCGGCTCTCCAGCAAGCACCACATCCGCGCCCGAAAGGCGAATGCAGAAGCGGCTGTCGGCCTGCCCTTCCACAATAAGCAAGCCGCCGATTGCGCCATAGGCGAAAGATTTGCCTACCGAGCCGTCTACGTACTGGCCAAAGGGGTTGCGCCCCTTGAGGATGGCCACCTTGCCGCCGTAGGCGTTCTTGGCGATGCCGTCCTGGGCCCCACCCTCCACCACGATGTCCAGCCCTTCCACGTTGAACGCAGCAATCCCGTTGCCGGCTACGCTCCCCGCATCGAAGCGGAGCTCTACCCTGGCATCCCAGCCTTTTCCATACAGGCGGCGGCGGGCAATCTCCCCGGCCAGGTGGGTTCCCAAAGCCCGGTCGGTCGAGCCTACCGGCCCTTCCTGGAACAATAGCTCACGCCCGCCTTCTGCATACGCGCCGGTGACCACCTCGGTAATCGAGCGGGTGAGCTGGTTCAGGGGTTTCCGCAGCACATGTGCCGAGCGTTCACCCAGCCAGTCGGGCGCCGAAACGGGCTCGAAGAAGTAGCTTAGATCCAGTTCTTCGTGATGACCTTCCTGTACCAGCAGGTCGCTGCGACCCACCAGATCGCGCAGGCTCACAGCGCCCAGGGCTGCCACCATCCGCCGCAGCTCGTCACCCTTTGCACCAAAGAAATGAACCAGTTGTTCAATGGCACGGTCTTGCTCCTGAGGTACGAACCGCTTCAGGCCGTGGGCCTGGGCTTGTTCAACGGTTTCGATCTGGGTGGCAATTCCCACATGGCAGGTGTCCATCTGACACTGGCGGCAGATAGTGCAACCAATCGCCACCATGGCCATGGTGGCCATGCCCACCCGGTCGGCCCCCAGCAGCACCATCCGCAGGGTGTCGTAGGCGGTTTTGAGGCCTCCATCCGCCCAGAGCTCTACCTTGTCGCGCATGCCAGCCCGTACCAGTGCCCGGTGAGCGCGGCGCACGCCGATTTCTACAGGTAGACCCGCATACTTGAGCGCATGCCAGCGGGCTGCGCCGGTGCCGCCCTCGAAGCCGGAGAGGGCGATTACATCGGCCCCGGCCTTGGCGATGCCCACCGCGATGGTGCCGATACCCGGAATAACCGGTACCTTGACCGAGACCTTGGCCTTGGGGTTGACCGTTTTGAGCTCTTCGATGAGCTGGGCCAGGTCTTCGATGGAGTAGAGGTCGTGGTTGTTGGAGGGCGAGATGAGGTCTACCCCCGGCACCGCGTTGCGGGCCGCGGCTACCTTGGCCGTGACTTTTTTGCCTGGCAGGTGACCGCCCTCGCCCGGTTTGGCCCCCTGACCAATTTTGATTTCGATGAAGCCCGCCGAGTTCAGCATATAGGCATGAGCACCAAAGCGACCCGAGGCCACCTGTTGCCCGCGCCAGTGGGTGTACTTGCCCAGCATGTCGGGGATTTCACCGCCCTCCCCGTTGATGCAGACCATGTTGAGCTTTTTGGCGGCCTCGATGTAGGCCCGGAAGCTGGCTTCGCCCTGGGAACCAAAGCTCATGGCGGTAATTACGAAGGGTAGCGAGTGTCCGCCCACGCTCAGATCCACTTCTTCGGGGTTAATAGGGGATTTGCCCACCGACTTGATGCCAAGCAGTTGACGGGCAGCCACTGGCGATTCCTGCTCGAGCCCGCGCACTTTCTCCTGGAAATGCTCGTAGGGGGACTGGCCCGAGGAAACCTCCATGGCCGCCTTGAAAATGCGGGGGTTGAAGCGGAAGTCCTTGGCAGGCAGCACTTTTTCGGCGTTCAGCAGATTGAGGCGCTCCAGGAGGGTGCGCTCGAGTTCCAGCAACCCATAGCCCGCCCGCTCCGAACCCAGGAAGTTGCGGATGCCAAACTCTTGGGCCAGTTCGGGCTTGAGGCCGATGGCGCTGAAGATGCGCCCGTAGCCGCGCACCTCGTGAATGCCCATAGTGGAGATAACCTTCTCTAAACCTTTCTTGAGGCCCTCGAGCAGGTTCTGCAAGCCCAGCGCACCCTTTGCGGCCTGGGCTTTGTGCTGCATCAGCCAGGGCGCTACCGCATCGGCCCCCAGACCCAGGCAGACCGCCACGTCGTGCAGGTTGCGCACCCCGCCCGAGTGCACCAGCAGCGAGGTGCGACGGCGAAGGGATATTCCTTCCTCGTCGCGGGCCTCCTCCAGCGACTTACCAATAGCCGCCAGGGCCAGGTACACATCCAGCCAGACCCCCCCCTCAAAGGCCCCTTTATCGGTGAGCGCCAGCAGTTCGGCCCCATTGCGAACCGCCTCAACCGCGCTTTCCTGGAGTCGTTTGAGCCCTGCTGCAATACCTTCCTCCACCGAGAACTGCAGGGGCAGCAAAACGTGTTTGAAGCGGCGCAGGGCCTCCTCATAGGTCAGGGTTCCCTGGCCCTGCGCGATAGCCTGTACCGTGGCAGAGGTCTCTTCCAGCAGCACGGGCACCACCAGCTCTTCAACATGGCCTGCCCCGCGCCCATCCGGCAGGGGCCGGCGGCCCAGGATGCTGCGGGTAGAGAAATGTTCAATCTCGCGCTCGCGGTCAATGGCCGGGTTGGTTACGACCGCCACGGTCTCCTTGAAGAACTCTGAGAGGTTGGGTTTTTCGGGGTTCAGCGCCGCGATGGGGCCGTCGTAGCCGAGCGAGCCGATGGGCTCGTTGCCGTTTTCGGCCAGAGCCTCGAGGTAGCCTGCGTCCCAGCGATCCCAGCCATAGGCCCGCTCGAGGTTCAGCGAAGGCGGCGCTGGCTTTTCTTCCACCTGGGCTTCACTGCCCCCGGCCACCGGCGGCACCGAGCTATAGCGGGGCCCGGCCAGATGGGCTCGGTAGCCCTCGAGGCTATGGGTTTTGGTCAGGATACGCTCCAATACCTGACGCTGGTGGCGGTCAAAGGGAAAGAGCCGCGTTCCATCGGAGGTTAGACGCAGGTACATCTTCTCCCCTGGGGCAAAGGGGCGCGGCTCTGAAACAAACTCCTCCACCGTGAAAACCCCCCGCTCCGAACTGAAGACGTACTCCGAGTCGGTCTCGACGAACCACAAAGGGCGCAGCCCCATGGCATCGGTGCCAAAAACCGCCTCTTCGCGGTGGCGCGTCACCAGGGCCGCCGGGCCCTGGGCCAGCGGGCCAAAGCGCTGGCGCAGGTTCATGTACAGGTCTTGCAGGGCCGGAGAGTAGTTTTTGATCTCACCCAGAATGGGCGGAAAGACCACATCCATGGCCTCCGGTAGGGAAAGTCCGAAGCGGTAGAGCAGGCCCTCGAGGATGCGGTTCAGGTCCTGCGAATCGGAGCCGCCGGTAAGCGGGATATCCAGAAAACGCCCTTCGCGGCGTAGTCGCTCAATGGTGTTGATCTCGCCGTTGTGGCCCAGCAAGCCAAAGGGCTGTACCGCCTCGAAGGTAGACATGGTGTTGGTGGAGTAGCGGTTGTGGCCCAGGGTGATGGTGGATTTATACTCCGCCCGCGACAGCTCTGGGAAGTAGCGCTTGAGAATCTCGGCGGAGCCGCGCACCTTGTAAACAACGGTAGCCGTGGAGAGCGAGACCACATGCACAGGGAAACGCTGCTCCAGGAGCAAGCCTAGCTCCCACAAGGGGCCGTCGCCATCAGTGGAAAGCCCGGCCACCTGATAAAAGAGCGGCTCGGTGCGCTTGCCCACCGGCCCCAGTACACTGCTGTTGGTCTCCCCTTTGCGCTCCAGAAGCAGCTTGATGCCCCGCTTTGAACCCTCCACCCGGAACAAGTCGAACAGCTCCTGAACCCGGGCGCTTTCGTTTTTGGGTATGAACAGGTGGCCCACAAAAAAACGGGGGTTCTGGGCCAGGTTGCTGTCGAGCCCCGCTTCGTATAGGTAACCCGCCCAAAGCTCGCGCGGGAGGTCGGTCTGGATACCGGTGCCATCGCCCTCCCCCCGGATCAAGCCAGCCCGGTGGGCCATCTTGTAGAGGCTTTCGATGGTACGCTGCACGTTGGCATGGCTTGGGCGTGCGCTCTTTTCGGCGATGGCGATAATGCCGCAAGCATCGCGTCCGTTTGGTATACCAGGGTATGCCTCACTAAATTTCATCTGCCAGACCTCCAGAACTGAGCGAAACGTATGGGGGGAAAATCTTCGCATAACTTTGCGAAGATTTGAAGCAGTATACGAATCACCCCTGCCTGCGTCAATATAATCAAGGTGGTGTAGAAATCCGGCTTTTCGTGGTTTTGGGACAAGAATACCCATCTTGGTTATTCTGCTGCTTCAAGCCATGCCAAGAGGTTAGTAAAGACCCGCCAAGAACGCATTTTCTTGACATTGCTTTACCGTTGCTCCTACAATGCGGTAGGGAGCTTCGCCTAGGGAGGTATCGTGGAAACGCTCCGTGTGTCCGGCAAGTCACGTCCCAACTCCGTCGCAGGAGCTATCGCTGCTCTACTGCGCTCCCAGAGCGAGGTCGAGGTTCAGGCTATTGGCCCCGAGGCGGTTAATCAGGCGGTCAAGGCTATCGCTATCGCCAGGGGATATATTGCCCCCGATAACCTCGATTTAGTTGTGAAACCGGCTTTTGTGAAGCTCGAGCTCGAGAGCGAGGAACGCACCGCCCTTCGCTTCACCGTACGTAGCCAGCCCCTGCAACCCTAGAACCCCTATAGCTTTCATGTTGTTGCAGCACTTCGGATTATTTTGGCAAAGTTTTGAGCCAGAGCAGTGTGCCGAGCAGAGGAAACCTCAGGTTGCGAGCCTAGTTGGTCTGCCCTTTGCGCTTCAGCATTTAGCCCTATGGTCACCCACAAGATTGCCTTCCGTTGTGATCCTTTGCACCCAGTTCGAGCAAGTGACCCAGGACTCAGAGCCCTCATGTGGCGTCTGCTACCTTATACGTGTAGGAGGGAGGAATGACGATAACGTTCTTACTGATGATTGTGGTTTTTGTGGCAACGCTGTTCATACAGTTCTGGCTCCAGCGCACCTATGCCCGCTACAGCCGGGTCGCCAACAGCCGGGGGGTGACGGGGGAGCAGGTAGCCCGCGCCATCCTGGACGCCTATGGGCTTCACAACGTGCGGGTGGAAATGGTACCCGGCGCTTTGACCGACCACTACGACCCGATTGCAAAGGCAGTACGCCTCTCTGAGCCCAACTTCCACTCCCCTTCCGCAGCCGCCCTCGCCGTAGCAGCGCACGAGGTGGGGCATGCCATCCAGGATGCCAAGAGCTTTGCCTGGTTGCGGGTTCGGCATAGCATCCTGCCGGTGGCCAATATCGGCAGCATGTTTGGCCCCTGGATCTTCATTGCCGGGATGTTCATGGGGGCTACCGGCCTGATGAGCATTGGTATCTGGCTCTTTGCCGCTGCAGCTCTGTTCCAGCTCGTAACCCTGCCGGTAGAGTTCGATGCCTCCAACCGGGCCCTGAACATCCTTAAAAAGATGAATTTCCTGGACAACAGCGAGATGGGGGGTGCTCGGGCCGTCCTGACCGCTGCCGCGATGACCTACGTAGCTGCCCTGGCCAACTCGGTGGCCACCATCCTGCACTACGTCGCCATCATGATGTCCAACCGCGAGTGACCTCGAGCCGACCCAGGTTTAGCCCCGCTTGCTGCGGGGCTTTTGTTTGGACCAATCTTGCTTCAAAGAGTCATGTCCTGCGGCTTGCCGTGCAACCAGACTTCCTGGCGCAAAATGCCCTCGAGGGTGAATCCCAGCCGCTCGGGAATGGCGCGGCTTTTGAGGCTTTTGGTGCTGGCCCTGATCTCGAGGCGGTTGAGGCCCATCTCGAAAAATGCATAATTTATCAGCGCCTCCACCCCGCGAGCCATCAACCCTTTACCCTCAAAAGCCGCGCCCAACCAGTAGCCAATCTCGGCAGTACGGTGAGGGGGCTTGATGTCAAACAAGGTAAGTGTTCCGGCCAGCTTTTTCCGATACCAGACCGTCAGGGGCAGTTGTTCGCCCCTGGCGAAGCCATCCAGAGCTCCCTGGATAAAGGCTTTGGTATCTTCCAGTGTGGTATTGGCATCCACCCAAGGTAAAAAGCGCCGCAGATGCTTGCGATTAGCGTTGGTGAGAGCGAACAATGCTTCGGCAAAGTGGGGCAGCAGCAAGCGGAGTTCGCTATGCTCGTCGAGCAGATAGCTGAACATGAATACAAGGATCAGACCTCAACTCTCTCAGTAGCATTCCCGAGTAAGAATTTTTCGGTCTGATGGAACGGTTTCCTCGAAGATGACTCGATCAACTTGAGCTTCGGACGAACCACTCCTGGTCGGTGATGGCGTAGAGGGCGTGGTCGCAGGGCTTGCCGTGAAGTGTACCGTCGTTACGCAGCAATCCTTCTAGTTGCAGGCCCAGCCGCTCCGGTATGGCCCGGCTACGCAGGTTGTCCACATGCACTTTGATCTGAACCCGGTGCAGTCCGACTTCACCAAATGCGTAATCGAGTAGTGCTCTGACGCTACGGGTCATCAGGCCCAGGCCCTCGAATTCCTGGCCCAGCCAGTACCCAATCTCGGCCTTCCGGGCAGCCTGGTCAAGGTCGTACAGACCCACCACTCCGGCTATACCACCTTTATGCCAGATCGAGAGGCTGTAGCCCTGACCAGCAGCCAGCGCCTCCAGGCGGCCACGAATGAAATTCAACATGAACGAGAGATCGTGGGCGCTATCCACCCACGCCAGCCACGCGCGCAGGTGGGTGCGGTTGCGGTCGGCCAGTGCGTAAAGCGCCTCTGCGTGGTGAGCTTGCAGCAAGCGCAATTCGCTGTCCTCATCCAGGCGGTGGGCAAGCATCTACACGTCAACCTTCCATTTGGGGCCTTCGCGGGTGTCCTCAACCACCACCCCCAGTTCGGTCAGGCGATCCCGAATGCGATCCGAAAGGGCAAAATTGCGGTTGCGGCGAGCCTCTTCCCGGATGTCCAGCAGTAACCTGACCAGACCCTCGAGCAAAGCGCCCCCCAACTGGTTTTGTAGCACTCGAGCAGGGAACAGCCCCAACACCCCCTCGCCCAACTCTGCGAAAACCTTCTCGGCTTTTTGCAGGCTCTCCCTGCCGGGCCGCTCGGTCAGGGCTTTATTGAGCTCGGTAACGAAGTTAAACAGCGCAGCAATGGCCTGGGGGGTATTCAGATCGTCGTCCAGAGCTTCTGCAAAAGCCCGATGCACCTCTTCCACCGCGTGCTCCAGGCCTGGGTGTTTGCCACCGGGCGCCGTGTGGACGAGCCGGTGTACCTCCCGGTAGGCATTCAGCAAGCGCAGGTAGCCGTTTTTGGCAGCCTCCAGACCTTCGTCGGTAAAGTCCAGTACGCTGCGGTAGTGGCTGTTGAGCAAGTAGAACCGAATGTACATCGGTTCGTACCGGGCCCGTAGCTCGGCCAGCGAAACCAGGTTGCCGGTACTCTTGGCCATTTTTTGGCCGTTCAGGAGCACGTGATAGTGGTGCATCCAGTAGCGGGCAAAGGGGTGTCCGGCTGCCTCGGCCTGGGCAATTTCGGCCTCGTGGTGGGGGAATTGCAGGTCTACACCCCCTGCGTGAATGTCGAAGCCGTCGCCCAGGTATTTGAGGCTCATGGCCGAGCATTCAATATGCCAGCCCGGAAAGCCCACGCCCCAGGGCGAGTTCCAACGCATAATGTGCTCGGGGTCGGCCCTCTTCCACAGGGCAAAGTCCCGCGGGTCTTCCTTTTCCTCGCGCACCTCGACCCGGGCCCCGGCCTCCTGTTCTTCGATGTCGCGGTTGGAAAGTTTGCCAAACTCGGGCCAGCTCCGAACCCGGAAATACACCGAACCGTTCGCCACGTAGGCATGACCCCGCTGGAGCAGGGTCTCGGTCAGCTCAATCTGCTCGGGAATGTGCCCGGCGGCGCGGGGGGTGATGTCGGGGCGCAGAACGTTTAGAGCCTGCATCTCGTCGAAGTAGCTCCACATGTATTTTTCGGCTACTTCCATGGGCTCCAGGCGCTCGAGTTTGGCTCTGCGCTGGATTTTGTCCTCGCCCTCGTCGGCGTCGTCGGTCAGGTGGCCCACGTCGGTAATGTTGGAGACGAAGCGCACCTTATAGCCCTGGTAGCGCAACCAACGTCGCAGCACGTCGTAGACGATGGGACCGCGGGCATGCCCAAGGTGGGGGTCGGAGTAAACCGTAGGGCCGCAGACGTAGATGCCCACATAGCCGGGGGTAGCCGGCGTGAAGGTCTGTTTGGCCCTGGCGAGGGTGTTATAAATCTGCAAAGGCATTGGACTGCTCCATTCTTAGTCTGGGCGTTGCTGGCCCAGCGCAGGATAAACAAAAGACCGCCTGGCGATGAAAAAAGCCGGGATGGAGGCCCTAGGCACACCACAACCCCGGCAGAAAGGCAGGCTTAACATCGCGGAGCAAACGTCATGGGTAGAGTATAGCACCTCACGCCGCAGTGCAGCGCTCCTTCAGGCCACGCAACAGGTCGTCTATGTTTTCCTGCATGAGCTTTTTGACCAGTTTTTGCAGCAGGCCACCAAAGATAGGAATGTTGAGTTCGTACTCGAGCTTCAATACCGCCTTGGTGCCCTCGCCCTCGGGCAAGAAGATCCAGGAACCCCGGTAGACATCGAAGTCGCCCTCTTTACTATCAAATTCGTTGCGGAACTCGGCATCAAACCAGCGCTCATCCTCAATCCAGTGCACCTTTTTGCCCATCGCAACAGCCACAAACCGGGTGCGCGAGGTGGTTCCGTGGTCTTCCAGTACCTCCAGGGTTTCTACATCCTTGAGGTAGGGTTTGAGGCCCGCAAGATCCCGAGCGGCAGCGTAGACCTCCTGGGGGGGTTTGGGAATGTAGAGTTCGGACATGACTTCCGGCATAGCGCTAGTTTACATGAGGGGCTCGAGGTTCGCCCTGTAGGGTAGGCTGATGGGCATGTCAGCCAGTTTCCAGGAAAAGCTGCGCCGGTTCGCCGAGGTCGCGGTCAAGGTTGGGGTGGGGCTCCAAAAGGGTCAGAAACTGTTTGTGAACGCCAACATCGAGGCGCTGCCGCTCACCCGCCTGGTGGTGGAAGAAGCCTACAAGGCGGGCTCGAGGCTGGTGGTGACCCAACTTTACGACGAGCAGCTCAACCTGGCGCGTTATCGCCATGCGCCACGGGACTCGTTTCAGGAGTACGCAGCTTTCATGGTGGAAGCCCGGCTCAAAGCCCTGGACGAAGGCTACGCCTGGCTGAGCATCCTGGCCGACGACCCCGAAATTCTGCGCGGGCAGGATCCCGAGCTGATTCGCCAGGCCTCGCAGACCACCGCCCGCTTCAGCAAACCCTTCTCGGATCGAATCAGTGGCTTTGCCACCAACTGGTGCATCATCGGGGCTGCCTCGCCGCGCTGGGCCCAACTGGTCTTCCCCAACGACCCCCCCGCCCGGCAGGTGGAACGCCTGTGGGAGGCTATTTTCAAGGTGAGCCGGGTGAACCAGCCCGACCCGGTAGCAGCCTGGATGGCTCATGCCGAGAACCTCGAGCGCCGCGTGCAGCAGCTCAATGCCAAGCGCTACGCTGCGCTGCGCTTCCGAGGACCGGGCACCGACCTGTATGTGGGACTGGCCGAAGGGCATGTGTGGGCGGGGGGAGCTGGACAGGCCCAAAACGGAGCCCGGTGCATTCCCAACATGCCCACCGAAGAGGTGTTCACCACCCCCCACCGCGAGCGGGTAGAGGGCTGGGTGCGAAGTACCAAGCCCCTGAGCCTGCATGGCAATTTACTCGAGGGCATCCGGGTTCGCTTTGAACAGGGCCAGGTGGTCGAGGCCCAGGCCGACAGGGGCCAGGAGATTTTGCAGCACCTGCTCGAGACCGACGAGGGTGCTCGGCGCCTGGGTGAGGTGGCCCTGGTGCCCCATAGCTCGCCCATCTCGCAAACCGGGCTGCTCTTCTACGAAGCCCTCTACGACGAAAACGCCGCCAGTCACATTGCTCTGGGCGCCAGCTACGACGAATGCCTGGAGGGAGGTCATGAACTGACTCCAGAACAAAAACGCGCCGCAGGAGCCAACGACAGCCTGATCCACATAGACTGGATGATCGGCTCAGAACACATAGACGTAGATGGCATCACCCAGAGTGGTCGGGCTGAACCCTTGATGCAGCGGGGGGAATGGGTCGAGTAGCGCCGCCTGAGTTGAGTCTTCTGTAAAGGTCGAGCGAAGTCCGGGGCGAGTATGCTTGAGCCCAAGCCATCATCATGGCCCAAAGATAAAGCAATCCAGATTGCCTGAGCAGCCAATGGTCTGTATAGATTGCTTGATTGGTCTGTGGCTATCTCGTATTGACGTTTTTTTGTGCTCTGGCGAAGGGAGTCATTCACATCGCGAGTCTTGACACTTTCGGCCTTCAGCTCTGGGCATTGGGCAACCGATGCGATGGCCGAAAGCACAAACCTCGCACTTAGGCCTGCTGGAGGCCCGTCAACGCTCTGAATCAAGCACTGATACACTTGGGGCAGAGCGGAGGGATTGTATGAGCTGCCATCGGTCACACCTAGGTGCTTTCGAGTTTCACGTTTCCGCTAGTGCACGCGACTTCTATCAGTTTGACCTCTCACTGTTTTCGTTGAGTGGGAACGTAATTTTTGCCAACTTTCAGGCTGCTCGTCGCTTCGCCGAGGCCATGAACGCCAAGCGCGACCTGGTGCGCCACCCGGAGCAGGCCGTTAGCGCCAGCCAGATCAATGCGATGGGTCTTATAGACGAGATGCTGCACTTTGTGGTGCGGCAATATCTGGAACAGCATCCAGGCGTGATGCAGCAAGCGCTTTCGGCGCTAGAGAAAAGCGTGGGCCCGGAGGCGGTGGAAAAAGCTCTGCGTTCGTTTGCTACCGAGTTCCCCCCCATTCGGGTTTACCGGGGCGAGATGAGCCTCGAGGCCTACCTGGCCGACACCTCCGAGGGCCGCTCGAACCGTGAAATTCTGCTGGAAGAGATGCTGATGCTCTGGATGGCCAACGCCAACCCGGCCTTCGGCCCTTACAGCGAGTTATTTGATGATGGCAACCTCGAGCGAACCACCGCCTACCTGCCCATCATCCAGGGCCTGGAAACCTTCTTCGAGGGCCAGCCTGCTTTTGCCGAAACCGGCCTCTCCCTCTTTAAAACCCTGCGCCTGCCAGCCCTGCAACACCCGAACTCCCTCGAGGCCCAGCTTCAGTTCTTACTCAAGCGCTTTGCGGGAAGCCTGGGGCGCTTCTATTACCGGATGCTCATCAGCCTCGATGTAATCCGCGAGGAGGGGCGCTCCTTTGCGGTGCCCATCCACTTCGACCAACCGGGCGGTGGGGGTGGGGAAAGCGAGCTGCTGGATGTACGGCGGCTAACCCTGGAACCCGAGCCCGAAGCCTTCAGCCCCGACCTGGACTGGATGCCTCGCTGCGTGCTGATTGCCAAAAACACTTTTGTCTGGCTGGATCAGCTCTCCAGGAAGTATCGCCGCGAGATCACCACCCTCGACCAGATTCCCGAGGAAGAGCTCGACCTCCTGCAAAGCTGGGGCGTGACCGGCCTGTGGCTGATTGGGCTGTGGGAGCGCAGCAAGGCTTCCAAACGCATCAAGCAGATGATGGGCAACCCCGACGCGGTGGCTTCGGCCTACTCGCTCTACGACTACGTGATTGCGAAGGATCTGGGCGGCGAAGCGGCGGTCGAAGTACTCCGACAGAAAGCCGCCCGGCGCGGCATCCGCCTGGCCTCGGACATGGTGCCCAACCATGTGGGAATTGATGGGCGCTGGGTGATGGAACACCCGGACTGGTTCATCAGTCTTCCCTACTCTCCCTACCCCAACTACACCTTCAATGGGCCGGATTTGTCGGAGGATGCGCGGGTGGGCATCTTTCTGGAAGACCACTACTACGACAAATCGGACGCGGCAGTGGTATTCAAGCGGGTGGATAGGCAAACAGGCGAGGTTCGCTACATCTACCACGGCAACGATGGCACCGCCATGCCCTGGAACGACACCGCCCAGCTCAACTATCTGCTGCCGGAGGTGCGTGAGGCGGTAATCCAGACCATCCTGCACGTGGCGCGGCAGTTTCCCATCATCCGCTTTGATGCCGCCATGACCCTGGCCAAGCGCCACATCCAGCGGCTGTGGTGGCCCGAGCCGGGCGGCTCGCCCTGGGGGGCTTCCATTCCCAGCCGGGCCGAGCACGCCATGACCAAAGAGCAGTTCGATGCCGCCATGCCGGTGGAGTTCTGGCGCGAGGTGGTGGATCGGGTGGCCCGGGAAGCGCCCGATACGCTCCTCCTGGCCGAGGCCTTCTGGATGATGGAGGGCTACTTTGTGCGTACCCTGGGGATGCACCGGGTCTACAACTCGGCCTTCATGAACATGCTGCGCGACGAGAAGAACGCCGAGTACCGGCAGATTATGAAAAACACCCTCGAGTTCGAGCCGGAAATCCTGAAGCGCTTTGTGAACTTCCTGAATAACCCCGACGAAAAAACCGCCGTCGAACAGTTTGGCAAGGGCGACAAGTACTTTGGGGTGATGACCCTGTGCGCCACCCTACCGGGCCTGCCCATGCTGGGCCACGGGCAGGTGGAGGGCTTCACCGAACGCTACGGGATGGAGTACCGCCGGGCCTACTACGACGAGACCCCCGACCAGGGCCTGGTGGATTACCACTACCAGCAAATCTTCCCCCTCCTCAAGAAGCGCTACCTGTTTGCCGAAGTGGAGAACTTTGTGCTCTATGACGCGCTGGCTGGGGAAGCCGTTAACGAGGATGTGTTTGTCTACTCGAACCGGGCCGGCAGCGAACGGGCGCTGGTGGCCTACCACAACAAAAACGCCCACACCTCGGTCTGGGTGCGGCGCTCGGTGGGGCAACCCTTCAAAACCGGGCAGGGGCGCGAAACCCGGCAGGTGGGCCTGGCGGAGGGGCTGCAACTGAGCTTCGACCAGCGCACCTTCAGCATCTTCCGCGACCTGGTCACGGGCCTCGAGTTCATCCGCAACAACCAGGAACTGCACGAGGCGGGGCTTTACCTCGAGCTCGGCCCCTACCAGCGCAAGGTGCTGCTGGACTGGCGCGAGGTCTACGACCACGACGGCACCTACGCCCGGCTGGCCCAGATGCTGGGGGCAACCGGGGTACCCAGCCTGGACGAAGCCCGCCAGGAGCTATGGCTGGAGCCCATCCTGCGGCCCTTCCGCGAGCTGGTGAACCCCACCCTGTTCCACAAGCTGTTGGAAGGCAACAGCACGCTAAACGAAGCCTTGCGCGAAGAAGTGCAGGGCAAGCTGCTGGCGCTCTACAAGGGGGTTGATCAACATCTGGGTAGCAAACCCGCCCTGCTGCCGGTGCAGCAGGTGCTGGGCCGCCTGGAAGGAGCGCTAAAGGTAGTGGACCGGGGTGACCTGATCACGAGCGGTGCCCTGCTGGGCTGGGTTTTCACCCACGGTCTGGGCAAAGCCGAAGAGAGCCGCGCCCACTTGGACGAGTGGCGCCTGGGGCGGGTTCTGGAGCAGACCTTGAGCGAGTTGGGCCTGGGCGAAGTAGATGCGCGGCGCGCGGTGAGCCTGACCAGGCTACTCTTGGCGCATCCAGAGCTGGCGCAAAACCCAGCCCTACTGGTTCAGCAGATGCCAGGGTTGCTCCAGGAACCCGACGTGCAGGGTTTTTTGAAGGTCAACCGCTTCGACGGCGTGGTGTACTTCAACCGAGAGGCCCACCAGGCCTGGCTCACGGGGCTGAATCAGATGTCCCTGGCATTGGCCGCTTCCGAGGGTGAGCCTCCCGCTCGGGTCGAGAAGGAGCGCAAAGCCTGGGCGGCCCTGGTCGCAAAACTAGAAAAAGCCGCCGAGTCGTCCGGTTATGTGGTCGATCAATACCTGGCGCGAATTGCGCCCAGGAAAGCCACCCCGCGCAAGGCTACAGAGCGCACCAGAGCTCAGGCCTCTGCCAAGTCCGCAGATTCTGGGGCCGCGAAAACCAAAGCGCCTCGAAAGGCTTCGGCCAAAAAGGCTTCTTCCCCAACAAAAGCGGCCAAACCGAAGACGGAAGCCTCCAAAGGTTCGTCCGGTACCAAAGCCGCCAAAACCAAAGGCCCGGCTTCGTCGGCCCGTAAAGCCAGAAGTTCCCCGGCCAAATCCACGCCCGATGACCTGACCCGCATCAAGGGGATTGGGCCGAAAATATCGGCAGCCCTGCAAGCAGCAGGCATCACCACCTTCGCCCAGCTTGCCAGGGCCAAACCAGAAACCCTGAAAGCCGCCCTGGCCGCCGCCAACCTTCGCTTCGCCCCAGGCCTCTCCACCTGGGCCAAACAGGCCGCCTACCTGGCTAAAGGCGACGAGAAAGGCTTTGCCGCCTACATCCAAAAAATCACCGCAGGACGGGAGTAGCGATAGACCCGTTACCCGCTTCAGCCTTCAGCTTTGGGCTTTCGGCTGTAATTCGGTGACCTCCGGCCCCAGGTTCAGTTTCTCGATGTACTCGAGGTAATCCGCTTCGCTCAAGGGGTACTTCCCCGCCACGGCCACAATAAAAGCCTCCATCACGTTGGTGCCGAAACTACGGCCATCCAGCCGGGGGGTGGTGGTGATGAGCTTGGCCACGCCCCGGGCCCGCATGAACTCGAGGTCGTCGGGGGTGGTGGTGTTGGTCAGGATAATCTTGCCCTGCATGTTCTCGGGCATGAGGCGTCGCATAAAGTGCCAGTCGCCCGCAATCACATCGGCCCACTCAAAATAGCGCTGCCGCCAGTCCTTCACCTGTTTCTCCTGTTTTTCACCGGTTGGGTACAGCCACTGAAAGGGCAGTTGGGTGATGATGGGAAGCAACAGGTAGGCAATTTTTTGCAGCAGCGACAGGCGGTAGAGGGGAATGGGCAACCCCAGCCCAAAAATCAGGTCGCCATAGAGCACCTGAGCCCCGGCCTCATCCAGCGCTTCGGCCAGCCCAAAGCGGTCTACCGCGCTCGGAACCAGCACCTTTTTATCGTTCCAGCCAATCTCTTTGTCCAGCAGCCGCACTGCGTGGCGCTCGAGGGTGTGCTTCAGCCCCGAACCATCCAGCATGGGGGTTTTGCGGGCCGCATTGGCCATGCGCTGCGCGTCGCGGAAGGTGTAGCGGCGGTTGCCCGCATACACATACAGGTCGGCGCCCCCCAGGCCAAAGGCATCTACCTTGCCGTCCAGTTCCTTGACCAGTTCAATGGCTTTCTCCCAGCTCCCATCGGTGCCGATGCGCTCGAGCACGAAGGTCTCGCCCAGGCTCTCCACATAGATTTCGGCCCTGGAGTTGCGCTTGGAGGAACCGATGGAAACGCTCACCACGTGTTTGGGCATGGCTCACAGTCTACTACTGCGCCCGGTGACGTCCAGAGGCTCGTGCAAACCCTCAACGCATCGCCGAGCCGCCCTAATACCAGATCTGCTCAGAAGTGACCCAAAAGCGATATACAAGTCCCTCGAACGCGCCCCCTGGCGCGGCAAGTGAGGGGCGCGTTTGCGCTGCTCACGCGCAGAGCTGGTGTGAGACCCCGGCTTCCAACCAGGAGTTGCCCTGCAAAACGACCCCTACGGCCCGGCAATCGCCCGAACAAAACCAATCAGTGCCAGCACCACGGCCAGGCCCCACAGGTACTGTGCGGTTCGCTTGCTGGCCGCTCCCTGCAGGGCCAAAGCCCAGACCAGCAAGCCCAGGAGGGCCGCCCCCAGGGATAGGGTGAAAAGCATCGCGGGCAGGTTGGCGAAAATAGTTTGGATCATCTAGACCCCCAGCAAGGCCTTAACTTCGGCGGCCACCCGTTCCCTGGTGAAGCCGAGTTTGCTGTACACATCGGCAAAAGGAGCGCTGGCCCCAAACCGATCCAAACCCACCACCCGGTGGGCGTAGCGTTCCCAGCCCAGGGTAGTGCCGGCCTCGAGGGCCAGCGTGGGCAGGCTTCGGGGCAAAATCCCCTCGCGGTAGGTATCGGGCTGGGCCTCGAAGGCTTCCCAGCACGGGAGCGAGACCACCCGTACCCCAATGCCCTCGCCGGCCAAAAGCTTCTGGGCCTCGAGTGCCAGCGAGACTTCCGAGCCGGTGGCCACAATCGCGGCTTTTGCCTCGGGCACATTGGCCAGGATGTAGCCCCCGCGCTCGACCCCCTTAGGCCGCACCCCGTCCAGCACCGGCAGGGCCTGGCGGGTCAGGATCAGGGCGGTGGGGCCGTCGGTGCGCTCGAGGGCCATCTTCCAGGCCACAGCGGTTTCGTTCGCATCGGCGGGCCGGATCACCCACAGGTTGGGAATGGCCCGCAGGCTCATCACATGCTCGATGGGCTGGTGGGTGGGGCCGTCCTCCCCTACCCCAATGGAGTCGTGGGTAAACACAAAAATGGTGGGGGTGCCCATCAGGGCCGCCATGCGAATGGCCGGACGCATGTAGTCCGAGAACACCAGAAAGGTGCCCCCATAAGGCCGCAAGGCCCGGCTCAGGGCCAGGCCGTTCATGATGGCCCCCATGGCGTGCTCACGCACCCCATAGCGCAGGTAGCGACCCGCCGGGTTATCGCGGCTGAAGTCGGTCATGTCCGGGGTGCGGGTGTTGTTGGAGGGGGTCAGGTCGGCAGAACCCCCTATCAGTTCCGGCAGCACCGGCACCAGTTTTTCCAGCACCTTGCCGGAAGCGGCGCGGGTGGCCAGTTTTTCACCAGCGGTAAAGCTGGGCAGGTGTGTTTCCCAGCCCTGGGGCAGCCGCCGCTCTATTCTGCGCCGGAACTCTGCGGCTTTATCGGGGTTTGCTTGGGCCAGGGCTTCCAGTCTGGCTTCCCACTCCGCTTGGGCCTGCGCGCCCTTCTCCAGCGCACGGCGGTAGTCGGCGTACACTTCCTCGGGAATCACAAAAGGCTCGTAGGGCCAGCCCAAAGCCTGACGGGTAGCGGCGACCTTTTCAGGCCCCATCGCATCGGAGTGGGCTTTGTGGTGGCCCGCCAGGGGCGAACCAAACCCAATAATCGAGCGCACCGAGATTAGGCTTGGACGGGGGTCGGCCTGGGCTTCACGCAGCGCCGCGCGGATGGCTCCCAGGTCTTCCCCCTCTACCCCCGGCACCACATGCCAGCCGTAGGCTTCATACCGCTTCAGGCGATCCTCGGTAAAAGCCAGCTCGGTACGACCATCAATCGAGATGTCGTTGTCGTCGTAGAGCACAATCAGCTTGCCGAGGCCCAGATGCCCGGCCAGTGAAGAAGCCTCGCCGCTCACCCCTTCCATCAGGTCGCCATCAGAGGCAATCACGTAGGTGAAGTGCTCGGCAATTTCGCCAAACTCGGCCACCAGTTTGCGCTCAGCAATGGCCATCCCCACCGCCGTTGAGATACCCTGGCCCAAAGGCCCCGTGGTCACCTCTACCCCCGGCGTATGACCATACTCGGGGTGTCCTGGGGTCTTGGAATCCCACTGGCGAAAGCGCTTGAGCTCTTCTATGGGCAGGTCGTAGCCGGTCAGGTGCAGCAGCGCATACAGCAGCATCGAGCCGTGGCCCGCCGACAGCACAAACCGATCCCGGCCCGGCCACTGGGGGTTTTTAGGGTTGTGCTTGAGAAACTCCGTCCAGAGTATATAGGCCGCCGGGGCCATGCCCATGGGCATTCCAGGGTGGCCCGACTTGGCCTGCTCGACGGCGTCCAAAGCTAGCATCCGAATAGCATCAATCGAGGCTTTGACAATAGGGGGGGTCTGGGTCATACCTCGCAATCATAACGCCTGCGCATGCCGGGATATCTACTAGCACACCACTTTGGAACGGTTTTGGTTCAAAGTTCAGTCAAAACAGCCCGAACAAAGCAAACTGCCAGTACGCTCGAGCGCATGAGTCAAGCTCTACAGCATTCGCCTATGTATAGGGACATTTTTCCCTAGGACACATGTACTCTCACCACCTTCTTAGACTCCCCTTCAAGGGGGAACTTGTGATGGAAGAAAAAGAACAACGACCCATAGGCGCACTCTTGGTGGTTGGGGTAGTGACGGTGTTTATCCTGACCTTCTGGTTTTTCCACTTTTTCATGCACCTTGCGAGGGGCTGAGCTATGGAGCAACACGAACACATCATCGAACGCTACGAACGGGCCTGGATTTTTTTCGGCCTGGCTATGATTACGGTCTTCATCATTTTGATTGGCTACATGATGCTGACCATGGGCAACACGAACCCGGTGGGTGCTGGCCGCATTGATGCCACCAAGGTGCGCACCGAGGGGGATTTTGCCAACCCCAGGATTGAGCAGGTAGGCAATGAGTATGTAGCTTACGTGCAGGCTTTCTCATTCGGATACCTGCCTATGGAGATGAAGCTGAAGGCTGGTAAAAAGGTAACCTTTTACATTACCTCACCGGACGTTCACCATGGTTTCCAGGTAGAAAATACCAACATCAATGTTCAGGTGATTCCAGGTGAGATCGCCAAGGTCAGCTATACGTTTGCGAAACCTGGTGAATACCGCATCATCTGCAACGAATACTGTGGCATCGGCCACGCCAACATGATCAGCAAGCTGATCGTAGAACCATAAAAGGAGCGTTGGATGGCAGTCAAATCCTTTCCCAAGATCGATGTATACGCGGGGGCTCCCGAAAAGAAGTACGCCCTATTTATGCTGATGCTGGGCTTTGTAGCCCTGATGGTCGGCACCCTGTTTGGCCCCTTGCAGGCTTTCAACTACGGTGGGCTGGATTTATACCCTTTCCTCAAGCCGGTATTCCAAAACTACTACCAGGGTCTGACCCTGCATGGGGTTTTGAACGCAATCATTTTCACGCAATTATTTGGCCAGGCCATCATGGTCTATCTGCCCGCTCGAGAGCTAGGCCTCAAGCCCAATATGACCCTGGCCTGGGTCTCGTTCTGGATGGCTCTGATTGGGCTTCTGGTTGCCGCCCTGCCGTTGCTGGGCAATGCGGCCAGCGTGCTTTACACGTTTTATCCTCCCCTCAAGGCCCACTGGGCTTTTTATGTAGGCGCTGCTCTTTTTGTGCTTTCCAGCTACGTGAGCATTTATCTGGTTCTGGATATGTGGTCGCGCTGGAAAAAGGCCAACCCAGGCAAGATTACCCCGCTGGCCACCTACATGTCGGTTACTTACTGGCTAATGTGGTTCCTGGCCAGCCTGGGTCTGGTGGTGGAAGCCCTGTTTCTGATTGCCTGGTCGGTGGGCCTGGTGGCAGGGGTAGATCCGCTGCTGATGCGTACCCTGTTCTGGTACACCGGTCACCCAATTGTGTATTTCTGGCTCCTGCCAGCGTACACCCTGGCCTACATTACGCTACCCAAACTGGCGGGCGGTAAACTTATCTCCGACCCCCTATCCCGGCTGGTGTTCGTATTGTTCCTGATTTTCTCCGTACCTGTGGGATTCCACCACCAGTTCGCCGACCCCGGCATCGCCCCGTATTGGAAGATGATTCACACCATCCTAACCATGTTTGTGGCGGTTCCAAGCCTGATTACCGCCTTCACCATTGCGGCTTCTTTAGAAGTAGCAGGCCGGGCAAATGGCGGCAAAGGTCTTTTTGGCTGGATTGGAGCCCTTCCCTGGAACAACCCTACCGTGCTGGCCTTCCTGCTGGGCTTCCTGGCCTTCATTCCAGGAGGCGCGGGGGGCATGGTCAATGCCAGCTTCAACCTCAACCAGAACATCCACAACACGGTCTGGATTCCCGGTCACTTTCATTTGCAGGTGGGCACCCTGGTCACCATGGCGGCCATGGGTACGGCTTTCTGGCTGATTCCCCACCTGACCGGCAAACCACTGGTGGCCCGTGGCATGGCCCTGGCCTCGCAGTGGCTGTGGTTCCTGGGTATGTTCATCATGACCTTTGCCCTGCATTGGATGGGCTTCTTGTATGCCGTTCCTCGTCGAGCCCACATCTCGGGTAGCCCCATCGCCATGGAAGCCTTCAAGGAGAGCTCTGCCTGGATGGTTTTGAACATCGTGGCGGGGGTCATCCTCCTCATCGCAGCCATTCTGTTCTTCTACGTCATCTACGCGACCGCCTTGCAAAGCCGTCGTGACCCCAACCAGGTGATGGCCGAGGTGCCCTTTACCGAGGTCATCTCCAAGCCGGAAGGCAGCAGCCTGGCCTTGCTGACCGAGCGGGTCTGGTTCTGGTTTGGCATCGCTGTAGTGCTGGTGGTGCTGGCCTACGGTCCAGTACTCTTCCAGATGTTTACCAATATGAATCCGGTTCCAGGGCAACGGCTCTGGTAACTTCCCCCTCGAGGAATGCCCCTGGCAAGGCCCAGGGGCGTTTCTCGTGTAAAAACCCTCTATTTCAAGCGAGCTATGCCTGCATTGTGAGATTTAGTGCACAGTCGTATAAATACCCGTACAAAGTGTCCATTGCGGCACGAACTATGCAGTACGCTCTTGCAAAAGCCGTAGCAGAAACCTTTTCGTTCCTCCCCTACCGTGTGGGGGAGGTTAGGTGGGGTTGCTGAGCAGCGACTTTGCGTAACCTGGTGGTTGGGGGCCTCACCCAATACCCTCCCCCACCCTCCCTACGTGGTAGGGAGGGGGCTCTATGTCAATCCCTCCCGGAAACCCGGAGGTGTACGGACATCTCTACGACGATGTATTTAGTTCGTTCAACGCCGAGCGGTGACAAGCCAACCCGTTGTTTTTGCGAGCTGCCTTTTTGGTGCAAATCGTCTTCATCGCAGTGGTGGCCGCTCATTCTGGCGGCCACTGTTCTGTCTCGGGCACAATTTTCCCGAATTCAGATGGCTCGAATGTGAAGAACGCTCTATCAGGCAGTAGATTGAACGCCATGAAGAAGTTACCCCGTGAAGTTTACATTCTGGGTGCGGTCAGCCTCTTTACTGACATTGCCTCGGAGATGGTTTATCCGCTCCTGCCGCTATTCCTGACCGGGGTACTGGGGGCTTCAACGACGGTGGTGGGCCTGGTAGAGGGCATTGCAGAAGCCACGGCCAGTCTGTTCAAAGTGATCGGGGGGCGTATCTCAGATCGTATGGCGGCCCGAAAGCCACTAATTTTGCTAGGATATGGCTTTCCGGCTTTGCTCAGACCCGTGCTGGCTCTGGCGGTAGCCCCCTGGCAGGTTTTGGCTTACCGGTTTCTGGATCGGGTTGGCAAGGGGCTTCGTACTGCACCCAGGGACGCCCTTATTGCAGAGGTAGCCCACCAGGACAGCTACGGACGGGCCTACGGGCTCCACCGGGCTATGGATAGCCTGGGAGCTACCCTTGGGCCGCTCCTGGCCTTCTTGCTTTTGCCCTTGCTGGACTTTCGCGGGGTGTTCTGGGTCTCGGCTATTCCTGCAATCCTGGCTACCCTGATCATCCTCCTCTTTTTGCGGGAAAAGCGCGGCCTGGCCAAACCTCTGCCTCCCCTTCGCATATCGGCATTTTCGTCTCAATACCGCTGGTTCTTGCTGGTAACGGGGGTTGCTACGCTGGGGTTGTCTTCAAACGCTTTTTTGATTCTGCGCCTGACTGACCTGGGGTTGGGAGCTGCACAGGCCACGCTAGTCTACACAGGCTATAACCTGCTCTATGCCCTGATGTCTTATCCACTGGGATCTTTGGCAGACCGGGTAGGCGCGCGGCGTCTGGTGCTCTTGGGATTTGCCACCTACGCAATGGTTTACCTGGGGTTCGGACTCAGCGCTGCGGCCTGGCAGGGAATTGTCTTGTTTTTGCTGTATGCGCTTTACAGTGCTGCTTTCGAGGGCAGCAGCCGGGCTTATCTGGCACAAATCATCCCGGCTACCGAAAAAGCCAGTGCCATTGGGCTGTACCACACACTGGTTGGGCTGCTCCTGTTTCCGGCCAGCGCACTTTTTGGCTTTTTGTGGCAGCATTTTGGCGCCAGCACAGCTTTTTTTACGGGGGCAGCTTTGGCCTTAATGGCGCTATTCCTGCTTTCGCTTGACCCCACGCAGAAGCGTAGCTATACTCCTTAGTTGGCCTCGTACGGCCATGAGGAAGCCCCGGTCAGCGTACTGCGGCTCACCCGACAAGGAGAACCAAATGCCCTTTACCAAAGAAGAAAAAGCCAGCGTAATCGAGAAGCACGCCCATAAAGCCGGTGACACCGGCTCCACCGAGGTGCAAGTAGCCCTTCTAACCGAGCGCATCAACCGCCTTTCTTCCCATCTGAACGTTAACAACAAAGACGTTGCAGCCAAGCGCGGTCTGCTGGGCCTGGTTGGGCAGCGCAAGCGATTGCTGAGCTATCTGGAAAAAAAGGACAAGGCCCGCTACAAGGCTTTGATTGAAAAGCTTGGGCTGCGCAAATAACGAAACGTTTCCGGGGGCAACCCCGGATATTCTCTATCGTGTACAATATATTTGACTCGGTAGGCGGGGCCGGGGTTGGCTCCGCTGATAACTTGAGGCTAGACCCTTTGCCATTGTGAGGCGCATCATCCCCAGTATGTCTCGACCCACAGTCTGCCTCTTTTACACCCACAGTGAGCGCTTCGCGCCTCACTCCGCCCCCCTGTAAGGTTGCGGTGGGAGTGCTGCGATTTTTCCCAGCCCTAAAGCGTACCCAGCGCTATAACTGGGCCATCAGGAGCTAATATGAACGAGGAAAACCCAATACCCCAAGGAAAGCGCTACAGCGTGGACGTGGGGGGTCGCACCCTGACCATTGAGACCGGGAAGTATGCCAAGCATGTGTCCGGCTCGGTCTGGGTCAGCTATGGCGAGACGGTAGTAATGGCCACAGCCCAGGCCTCCGATGCCCCCATCCAAGCCGACTTCTTGCCTCTAACCGTGGAGTTCGAAGAGCGGCACTATGCAGTCGGGCGCATTCCCGGCAGCTTCATGCGACGCGAGGGGCGGCCTGGCGAGAAGGCCATTCTCTCGGCCCGCCTTACAGACCGACCCATCCGCCCCCTCTTCCCCAAGGGGTTTCGGCATGAGGTGCAGGTACTCATAACCGTGCTCTCCGCTGACCAGGAAAATACCCCCGATATTCTGGGGCCCATTGCCGCCAGCGCAGCCCTGATGCTCTCGGACATCCCCTGGGAAGGCCCGATTGCCTCGGTACGGGTGGGCTTGCAGGAAGGCCGCCTGGTTCTGAACCCCATAGCCCAGGAGGACAGCCAGCTTGACCTGGTAGTGGCAGGCTCCAAGGATGCCATCATCATGGTAGAGGCCGGAGCCAAAGAGGTCTCAGAGGATCAGCTGGTGCAGGCCCTCGAGTTCGCCCACCGGGCCATGCAGCCCATCCTGGAGCTTCAGGAACGGATGCGGGCCGAGCTGGGCAAGGAAAAGTTTGCCCATGTGCCCCCTGCCAAACTCGATGCCGAAACCCAGGCTGCCCTTTACCAGCGGGCCCTGGAGAAAGGGCTCTCGAGCGTCCTGCAAACCGCCTCCAAGGGTGAACGCTCGGCAGCCCTGGAAGCCTTCAGCGAGGCTCTACTGGACGAGTTTGTGCCCAGCAAGGAAGACGGCACAGTAGATCTGGAGCGGCGCAAGCTGGTGGCAGAGGCTTTCGACGAGGTGGTCAGGCAGGAGCTGCGCCGCCTGGTGTTGCAGGAAAACAAGCGGGCCGACGGACGCACCCCCCAGCAGGTGCGGCCCATCTGGATCGAGAGCAATGTGCTGCCCAAACCTCACGGCTCGGCCATTTTTAGCCGGGGCGAGACCCAGGTGCTGGGCGTGGTCACCCTGGGCACCGGGCGGGACGCCCAGCTCGTAGACGACCTGGGCATCGAGACCGAAGACCCCTTTCTGGTACACTACAACTTTCCACCCTACTCCACCGGCGAGGTCAAGCGCCTGCGCGGGGTGAGCCGCCGTGAGGTGGGCCACGGCAACCTGGCCAAACGGGGGCTTCGGGCCGTGCTGCCCTCTCAGGAGGAGTTTCCCTATACCATCCGGGTGGTGGGGGATGTGCTCGAGTCCAACGGCTCCTCCAGCATGGCTACGGTGTGTGCGGGCTGTCTGGCCCTGCTGGATGCGGGCGTACCGCTCAAAAAGCACGTGGCCGGGGTAGCCATGGGCCTGGTCAAGGAGGGCGACCAGGCGGTGGTGCTGACCGATATTCTGGGCCTCGAGGATGCCCTGGGGGATATGGACTTCAAGGTAACCGGCACCCGTGACGGGGTGACCGCCCTGCAAATGGACATCAAGATCAAAGGGCTCACCCCCGAAATCATGCGGGCCGCGCTGTATCAGGCCCGCGAGGCCCGGCTGCACATCCTGAGCCTGATGGAGCAGGCCGTGCCCACCCACCGCGCCGAGATGAAACCCCAGGTACCGCGCATCCTGACCTTGAAGATTAATCCTGAAAAGATTGGCGGCATCATTGGACCGGGGGGTAAGAACATCCGTGCCCTCGAGGAGCTCGGGGTGGAGATTGACATCGAGCAGGACGGCACCATCCGCCTCTACAGCACCAACGCCGCCGCTGCCGAGGAGGCCAAAGCCCGCATCCTGGGACAGACTGCCGAGGCCAAAGTGGGCGAAATTTACGAGGGCACCGTCACGCGCATCACCAACTTTGGCGCCTTCATCGAGATTCTGCCGGGCAAGGACGGGCTATTGCACATCAGCCAGCTCGCCCAGGGGCGGGTCGGGAAGGTCGAAGACGTGCTCAAGCTCGGCGATAAGCTCAAGGTCAAGGTCAACAGCATCGATGAGCAAGGCCGGGTGGATCTGGTTCGCCCGGAGCTCGAGGGCCTGGTGGCTCCCCGCAAGCCGCCGGTCAAGCGCTAGTCTCGCCGATATTTCCGGTGTTGGGCAACCTGCATCGTCCGCTGGTCTTACTGACAGCTTGCGTTATGGCGCGTAGTCGGTCTGAGGCCGTACCACCGCAGCCCACATCAATCGGTCGTGTTTGTTTGTTGGAGTAACCATGAATAACAACCCACCCTTTAGCCGTCCCAGGGGGCCGCGCAGGCGGCAAGAACGGCCCAAACCCAGGGGGCCGGTCATCCTGGGCAAACCCAATGGCGCCGTCGAAATTGTTTTTTTAGGCGGCACGGGTGAGATAGGCAAGAACATCACCGCCATTCGCTACGAAGATGAGATGTTCATCATTGACGGGGGCCTGGCTTTTCCGGACGCCCGCATGTTGGGCGTGGATATTGTAATTCCGCGCATTGACTACCTGATTCAAAACAAAAACCTGATCAAGGGCTGGGTGCTCACCCACGGCCACGAAGACCACATTGGCGCCCTCCCCTACCTATTCCCCCAGTTACCGCGGGTGCCAGTGTACGGAGCCAAGCTCACCCTGGGGCTGGTCAAGGGCAAGCTCGAGGAGTTCGGCATCAACCCCGGCGAGTACCACTTCAAAGAGGTCTCCCCGGATGACCGCATCTCCATGGGGCGCTATTTCCAGCTCGATTTATTCCGCATGACCCACTCCATTCCGGACAACTTTGGCATGGTAATCCACACCCCCATCGGCAAAATCGTGCATACCGGCGATTTCAAGCTCGATGAGCGCCCCATTGACGGTAAGACCTCTCATCTGGAAAAAATCGCCCAGGCCGGTGATGAGGGCGTATTATGCCTGATTGCCGACTCCACCAACGGCGAGCGCCCCGGCATCACCCCCAGTGAATCCGAGGTGGCCGAGGAACTCGATAAGGTTATTGGAGCCGCCAAGGGCCGCATCTTTGTGACCACCTTTGCTTCGCACATTCACCGCATTCAGTCGGTGGTTACGGCTGGCGAGAAGTATGGGCGCAAGATTGCGGTGGAAGGGCGCTCGATGCTCAAATACGCCCGGATTGCCCTCGAGCTGGGCTACTTTCAGCAAAAAGACCGCTTCTATACCCTCGACGAAATCAAGGATCTGCCCGACGAGCAGGTGCTGGTCATCACCACCGGTTCGCAGGGCCAACCTGAAGCCGTACTGGCCCGCCTGGCGGCTGGCAACCATACCAAAATGGCCATCCAGGAGGGCGATACTGTTATCCTGAGCAGCAGCCCCATCCCCGGCAACGAAGAGGCGGTCAACACCGTCATCAACCAGCTCTATGCCCTGGGGGCCTATGTTTTCTACCCCCCCCGTTACCGCGTGCATGCTTCGGGCCATGCCAGCCACGAGGAACTTAAAACCGTGCTCAACCTGGCCCGGCCCAAGTTCTTGCTACCCTGGCACGGTGAAATCCGTCACCAGATTAACTTCAAATGGCTGGCCCAGAGCATCCCTCAGCCACCCGAAAAAATCCTGATTCCCGAGAACGGGCGTCTGATCAAGCTCACGACCGACAACATCGAGTTCGACGGTAAGGTACCCCACGGCCAGCTCTACGTGGACGGCCTGGGCGTGGGCGACATCACCGATGAAATCCTGGAGGATCGCAACCACATGGCCGCCGAAGGGGTGGTCATCATCACCGCGCTGGTGAGTCGCGATCCGCTGGTCGAGGTGATTTCCAAGGGCTTCGTGAAGGCGGGCGAGCGCTTGCTGGGCGAGGTACGCAAGATGGCCCTGGACTCCCTGTACAAAGGGGTGCGCGAGAAGAAGCGGCTCGAGGAAATCCGCGATGACATCTACTACCCGGTCAAGAAATTCATCGCCAAGAACACCGGGCGTAACCCGGTTATTCTGCCCATCGTGATTGAAGGCTAGCGGGCCTTTAGCCTAATGCTGAAAGCCGAAAGCATTGTAGTTTTTGGCATAGGAGTTCTACCAACTCTGCGCGTGAGCGGCGCAAAACGCGCCCCTCCCTTGCCGCGCCAGGGGGCGCGTCCGAGGGACTTGTATATCGCTTTTGGGTCACTTCTGAGCAGATTCGGTATTCCAAGAAGCGGTGCCGACGATCAAACAAAGCTAAGGGTCACAAGAGACAGTCAATAACCCTCGAGCCGCTCCAGCACCCGCAGAACCGCCCTGCCTCGAGTCTGGTCGCGCACCTGTTCCTGGAATAGGGGCAGTTGGTTCTCGTCGAGCGTGAAAACCACCGACAGCCCGGCTTGGTTGTAGGTCTCGGATTCACGGTGGAGTCCTTCCAGCAGGTGAAACAGGGTGTTGCTGAACTCGAAGGGGGCTTGCAGCGCACAGCGCACCCTGGGCACCATGACCCGCTTGGGGGCTTGCCGCAGACACTCCGAGGCCGCGCTCCCGTAAGCCCGCACCAATCCACCAGCGCCCAGCTTGATGCCCCCAAAGTAGCGGGTCACCACCACCACGACCCCATCCAGCCCCTGCCCCTCGATGGCGCTCAGGATGGGGCGGCCTGCCGTTCCAGAGGGTTCGCCGTCGTCGGAAAAGCGGTACTGCGGCCCCGCCCTGTAGGCCCAGCAATTGTGGGTGGCTTGGGGGTCTCGCACGGTCTGCACATACGCCAGGGCCTCTTCGGGGCTGGCGACCGGGGCCGCCCATGCCACAAAGTGCGAGTGCTTGACCTCGAGTTCATGGCTCCACGGGCACTCCAGGGTAAGCCTTGTATGCAGACTGCTCATGTTTGTAGGGCTTCACCCAGGCGAGCGCGAGCCGCTTCGTACATGACTCGGACGTCTGGTTTGACTCCCGTCCAGAGTTCAAAGGCCAGCGCTCCCTGCCAGACCAGCATCGGCAATCCCCCCAAGGTAGGCAGGCCGGCTTTCTGCGCCTCCTGCATCAAGCGGGTTACGGGTGGGTTGTAAATGATGTCTACCACAGCCCCTTCACGCGGCAACAAGCCCTCCGGCAGGGGCGAACTCTGGGGGTCTTGCAAGCCCACGCTGGTGGTGTTGATGAGCAGGTCACAGCTACGAATCGCCGCCTCCAGCAAGGGCTCCGTGACCAGGTGCAGGCCCAGGGCTTCGCACAGGGCCTGGGCCCGCTCGAGGGTGCGGTTGTAGATGGCTACATGGGTCCCTTCTTCCTTGAGAGCATAGGCGATGGCTCTGGCAGCCCCCCCGGCCCCCAGTATCAGGGCTTTTTTGTGGCGGTAGGAGATACCCGCCTCGTCCAGACCGGAAATAAACCCCGGAGCATCGGTATTGTAGCCGATCAGCCGATGCTGGTCGCACACAATCGTGTTAACCGCGCCAATGGTGCTGGCTTCCGGACTCAGCTCGTCCAGGTAGGGCAGCACGCTCTCTTTGTGGGGAATGGTGATATTGACCCCGCTGTAGTCTCGCCGAATTTCTTGCAAGCGGGCCCGCAAAACCGGGGGTGGGGTCTCGAGGACCCGATAGGAACCTTCCAGCCCTGCCGCTTTCAGGGCCGCTTCTTGCATGTAGGGTGAAAGGGAATGTTCGACTGGAAATCCTATTAAGCCGAGCTTCACGACTGGATTCTACGCTCCCCAAGGCCATTTGCCAAAAGCGAAGGAGCATTTTCGATACGGCTCAGTGTTCGTAGCCAGGCCACCCCCCCTCACATTACACTCCCCCAGGCCTGGCTTGCTAAGATAACCTTGGTGAGAACCTTACTTTTCGCCTTCCTGTTGGTTACCTCTTTGGCGCAGGCCAAAACCTATATCATCCCTATTGAGGGAACGATAGACGGGCCGCTGGCTACCTTCGTAGAGCAATCCCTCGAGCAAGCCGAGCGCGAAGGGGCCAGCGGGGTGGTTTTCCGGGTTAATACCCCCGGTGGGCGGGTGGATGCCGCCATCCGCATCACCGACCGCATCCTGGCCTCCACCGTGCCCACCCTGGCGGTCATCGAGAATGCCTTCTCGGCAGGGGCCCTTATCTCCCTGGCAGCCCAGCAGATCATGATGCTGCCTGGATCTAACATCGGCGCAGCCCTGCCCATCACGGTCACCCCGGTAGTGGGCAACGCCACCGCTGCCGACCGCAAGGTAATCTCGGCCCTGAAGGGCAAGTTCCGGGCGGTGGCCGAGGCCCGCAACCGCCCCGCCAACATCGCCGAGGCCATGGTAGACCCCGAAGTGGAGGTACGCGGCATTACCACCAAGGGCGAACCCCTCACCCTCTCGGCCCGTAAAGCGGTGGAGCTGAAGGTGGCCGACGCCGAGGTAGCCAGCCTGCGAGCAGCCCTCGAGAAGGCCGGTTTCAACACCGATACCCAGGAAGTGCAGCCCGGCCCTCAGGTGCGGGTGGCCCGCTTCCTTACCGACCCCACCATCGCCGCCATTCTGCTCGCGGTCGGGGTATTGGGGCTCATTCTGGAGTTCTTCACCCCCGGCACTTTTATCCCCGCCATCATTGGCCTGACGGCGCTGGGCCTGTTCTTCCTGGGCGGTTATCTGGCGGGTCTGTCCAGTGCGCTTACCATCATCCTGCTCTTTGGGGGCCTGTTGCTGGTGGTGTTTGAGCTTTTCGTAACCCCCGGCTTTGGCATACCCGGTCTGGTGGGGCTTGGGCTGATTGGCGCCTCGATCTACTTCACCTTTGGCGATGAGGCCTTGCAGGTGGGCTCCTTTGCCATCATCGGGCTGGCGGTGGGGTTGTTCCTGATCTTTCGCTACCTTCCCCGTGGACGGGTCGCCCGGCCTTTTGTGCTGAGCAGCGCCGTGGAGGAAGTAGCGCCCCCTAAAAACGAACTCGAGTCGCTGCTGGGGGCCATCGGCAGTGCCCTAACCGACCTGCGCCCTGCGGGTACCGCCCAGTTCGGGGATCGCCGTGTGGATGTGGTGACCTCAGGGGAGTTCATTGAACGCGGCCAAACCATCCGGGTCGTTCAGGTCGAGGGGCCCCGGGTGGTTGTTCGCAAGGTGGATAGCTGACCCTATGGGGTTTGAAAGGCGTTCCGGGAGAGGTTTGTGGGATCATGCCCTGTAGCACGGCCCCACCTGGCATCTTTGCGATAATGTACCCTGGGTTAGTAAAGTTTGACAGGATAAGCCCGATCAGGAGGAATACATGGAGTTTGGAGCTTTGATCATCGCAGGTATCGCGTTACTGGCTGTTTTTCTGTTCTTTTATCTGGTTCCCGTGCCGCTGTGGATTACGGCGCTCTTTTCGGGGGTGAACGTACCCCTCACCGCGCTGGTGGGTATGCGTTTCCGACGCATCCCACCCGCCAAGATTGTCAACCCCATGATCAAGGCGTTCAAGGCCGGTATTCCGGTGGAAACTGCCAAGCTCGAGGCCCAGTACCTGGCCGGTGGCAACGTAGACCGGGTAGTAGACGCCCTCATTGCCGCCGACAAGGCCGGCATCAAGCTCAACTTCGACCGCGCCGCCGCCATTGACCTGGCAGGCCGCGACGTGCTGGATGCCGTGCGGCTTTCGGTCAACCCCAAGGTGATTACCAGCCCCATGGTGGCGGGTATGGCCAAAGACGGTATCCAGCTCCTGGCTACCGCCCGGATCACCGTGCGGGCCAACATTGACCGCCTGGTGGGGGGTGCAGGGGAGGAAACCATCGTAGCCCGGGTTGGCGAGGGTATTGTGGCCTCCATCGGCCAGTCGGAAGACCACAAGCAGGTGCTCGAGCAGCCCGACCGCATCTCCAAAACCGTGCTGGCCAAGGGTCTGGACGCCGGCACCGCTTTTGAGATTCTTTCGGTAGACATCGCCGAGGTGGACGTGGGCAAAAACATCGGGGCTCAGCTTCGCACCGACCAGGCCGAAGCCGACAAGAAAATCGCCCAGGCCAAGGCCGAGGAGCGTCGGGCCATGGCGGTCGCGGTAGAACAGGAAAATGCGGCTCTGGTCGAGGCCATGCGGGCCAAGCTGGTCGAGGCCCAGGCCGCCGTTCCGATGGCGCTGGCCGAGGCGCTCCGGAGTGGACGCATGGGAGTAATGGACTACTACCAGCTCAAGAACATCGAGGCCGACACCGATATGCGCGAATCCATCAGCAAGGCCAGCGGCGGTGGCACCCCTGAGGGCGGGCCAAGCGGTGCCCAGCGCTGAAGAACGTAATGGGGTCGTCGTGATGCGCAGGAAGCTAAGGAGCACTGCGCTCCGCGTCAGGGAGCAGGGGGGTTGGGGGCGCCCAGCATATATGGAATCATCGCCTCCCCTTTCCCCTTTTCCTCTGCCCCGTTACTTCCCCACCCCTGCCTGGAGGGTCTCATGGGTTTAGACGATCTCTTAGGTCTGTTGTTCTTGTTTTTCTTTATTGTTTTGCCCGCCTTGCAGGGCTTATTGCGGCGAGGACAGCAAATGCCGCCCGATTTTGAGCCCGATGAGATTCCCTTGCCAGGTGAAGAGCGTCGTCCGCCGGTGCAGCCTCGGCAGGCTCAGCCCACCCAGTCGAGCGCTCCTGCACGTCCACCTACTCCCACTCGCCCCCCCGCCAGCAGTACCCCGCCCCCCCGGCCCCTGGTCAGCCAGCCTCCCCAGCCGCCCAGGCCCAAAGCACCGGCAGCCCAGCGCGGCAAGACCCTCGAGGAGATCGAGCGCGAACGCCTGGCCCGCACAGGCTCACGTCCGGCACAGGAGCCTGCTCGGCCTGCCCCCGCAAGGTCAGCCCCGCCAGCCGCCAAGCCCAAAGCCAAACCCTCTGAGCAGTGGGAGTTCTCCACTACGCCGCGTGCTATTCTGAACGGTGTGGTTTGGCATCAGGTGCTGGCCGAACCCAGGAGCAAATATTGGAGAAGAGTACGCAAACCAAAGCGATAATCCCCTTACGCTCACCGCAAGAGGCCCTGGCCTTGCTGGGCCACGGCGACAAACATCTCAAAACCTTGCGCAAGCTCCTCCCGGCTCAGTTGGTGGTGCGCGGGCAGGAAGTGCAAATCACGGGCGACCCCGACGACGTACGGCTGGCCGAGCGGGTAATGCGGGATCTGGTCACCCTGGTGCGCCAGGGAGCTGAGATTGACGCAGGAACCCTCGAGCAGGTCATCCTGGTTGCCGAAAACGGCCAGTCGCTGCCGGTCGAGACCGCTACCCCCAGCCTGGGCAACGAGATTACCCTGCCCGGAAGGCTCAAACCCAAAACCCCCGGACAGCGGCAGTACGTGGAGGCCATCAGCAGCCACGACATCACCTTTGGCATCGGCCCTGCCGGAACCGGCAAAACCTACCTGGCTGTTGCCATGGCCGTGGCCTTCTTGAAAGCCAAGAAAATCAAGCGCATCATCCTGACCCGCCCCGCCGTAGAGGCCGGCGAACGGCTGGGTTTTTTGCCCGGCGACCTGCAGGCCAAAATTGACCCCTACCTGCGTCCGCTCTACGATGCCCTCTTCGATATGATTGATGCCGAGCGCTTTGATCAGTACATCCAGTCAGGGGTGATTGAGGTAGCCCCGCTGGCCTTCATGCGCGGGCGTACCCTCAACGATGCTTTTATCATCCTGGACGAGGCGCAAAACACCACTCCCGAGCAGATGAAGATGTTCCTGACCCGCATGGGCTTCAACAGCCGGGTGGTCATCACCGGCGATATTACCCAGATTGACCTGCCCAAAGCCCAGAAAAGCGGCCTGGTAGAAGCCCTGCGGATTCTCAAGGGCATCCAGGGGATTGCCCAGCAGCGCTTTTTGGAGTCCGACGTGGTGCGGCACCCGCTGGTCGCCCGCATCATCAAGGCCTACGAGTTCCACGAGCACGAAAGCGAGCGCCCCGCGGAGCGTTGAGTTTTGGCGATGGCACAGGTAAATCTGGTAGTCCATACCCCCGCACCCAGGGGCCTGGGCTCACAGCTACGCAAGGCCGTGCAAGGTCTGCTGGCCGACCTGGGCCATCCCGATAAAACCCTCACCATCGTTCTAACCGATGACCAGGAAATTCGCGCCCTCAAGCGGCAGCACTGGGGGGAGGATGCCCCCACCGATGTGCTTTCGTTTCCCACTTACGAACCCGGCGACCCCTTTATGCCTGCCCACCTGGGCGATATTGTGATCAGCCTGGATACCGCCCGTCGTCAGGCGGCGGAACAGGGCCACAGCCTTGTCCAGGAGGTCAAGGTACTGGCCGCTCACTCCTTGTGGCATCTACTCGGGCACGATCACGACTCCGAGGCGGATTGGGAGGGGTTTCAGCGGGTGCAAGCCCGCATCCTCGAGCTCTAGCAGTCGGGTAAGCTGTTGTGGTTGAGAGTCGCTCGTAACATCCATTCAGCACACCCCTGCCAAGCCCCATGCCCACCCTGACCCCTCCCCCCAAACCCGGCTCTGACCCCCTACCCCTGCGGGGCCTGCGCGCCTCTTTTGCCTATGCCTGGGCGGGAGTTCAACTGGCCTGGAAAAGCCAGCGCAACTTTCGCCTCGAGGTTTACATCGGCGCTATTGCGCTGGGTCTGGCCCTGTGGCTGCAGGTCAGCCTGGTGCCGGTGTTGCTGCTGATTGCCCTGGTGCTGGGCCTGGAGTTGCTCAACACCGCCCTCGAGGCGGTGGTGGATCTGGTCTCACCCAACTTTCATCCCCTGGCCAAGGCTGCCAAGGACGTCGCGGCGGCCAGCGTGCTGATCGTCAGTGGAATTGCCGCTCTGATCGGGGTTCTCCTATTTTTACCGCCGCTTGTGAGCCGGCTAGGGCTGTGGTAAACTTCCGCCTAGTAGCGTATGGACTCCCCTTCCAAACGTAGCCCTGGCATTGCCCTGGAACGCTCCGGGGCGAGTTAGTTTCTGGATGGGTCGAACGCGAACCCTATGGAAAGTATCCCTGGCAGTTTTGGAATCATCGTCCTGCTCATCCTGATCAATGCTTTTTTTGTCGCCGCCGAGTTCTCCCTGGTGGCGATCCGGCGCAGCCGGGTCGAACAAATGGCCGACTCTGGCTCCTGGCAGGGCGGTCTGCTCAAGCAGGCCATGGCCCGGCTCGACACCTACATCGCCACCACCCAGCTCGGTATCACCGCCACCAACCTGATTCTGGGTGCATTTGGCGAACCTTACGTTACCCGGCTGATTGTGGCGGGCATTGCGGCCCTCTTTGGCCAGACCGAAGCCTCTGTGGCTGCCGAGAGCAGCCTGCTCTCCACCATCAGTTTTGCCATCTCGGTCATCATCATTACGTTTGTGACGGTGCTTTTTGGGGAGCTGATTCCCAAAGGCATCGCGCTTCAACGTACCGAGCAGGTTGCAGGCTTCACCATCCTGCCGCTCAATGTTTTTCAGCGCCTGACTGCTCCTCTGGTATGGCTATTCAATCGCAGCGGCAACTTCTTCCTGAAGCTTATGGGGCTGAGGGAAGCGCCTTCTCATTCCATGGTGGGGAGCGCCGAAGAGCTCAAGCTGATTGTCGAGGCTTCTTCGAAAGAAGGCGTGCTGGACGAGAGCGAAGGCGAGATTATCAGCCAGATTCTGGATCTGGAAGAGACCCCGGTGCGCTCGATTATGGTGCCACGGGTGGAGATGGTCGCTATCTCGGCAGAGGCTTCGCTGCGAGAGTTCTGGAATACCGCCCGCGAACACCGCTACTCGAGGGTTCCGGTTTACCAGGACACCATAGACAACATCATTGGGGTAGCCTACGCCAAGGATTTGCTCGAGTACAGTGGAGCCGTACTGGACAGCACCAAGGTAGGCAGCATCTGCCACCCCGCCTACTTTGTGCCCGAGACCATGGGAGCGCGGGAACTCCTGCGCGAGATGCGCCGCCGCAAAACCCACATGGCCATTGTGGTGGATGAGTTCAAGGGCACCGCCGGCCTGATTACCCTCGAGGACATCATCGAAGAGATCATCGGAGAGATTTACGACGAGTCCGACGAAGAGGAAGCCGCCCCGGTGCAGGAGGTGTCCGAAGGGGTCTACATGCTGGATGCCTCCATCCCCCTGGAGGACGCCTCGGAGAAACTGGGCATCGAGCTACCCGAGGGCGAGTACGATACCCTGTCGGGCTTCCTGATGAACGAGTTTGGGCGCATCCCCGAGGTGGGGGAAAAGCTCGAGTACGGCGGCTTTGAGTTCATAGTAGAAATGGCCGACCCCAGGGGCATCGAACGGGTACGAGCCCAGAAGAAAACCCCCCAGCCCAGCGACGACGAGACCCTGAGCGAGTCGGTAACCCCTGAGGAAGCCTAGGGGTAGGTGCAGTATGCTGGAAGCGTGCCCAAAACACCCAAGAAGGTACTGGAACAATTGCACCTGCTTCTAACCCGCTCCTACGCCCCTTACTCTGGCTTTGCTGTTGCGGCAGTCATCAAATCCAGATCGGGCCGATTATACGGCGGCGTGAACGTAGAAAACGCAGCCTATCCCCTATCGCGCTGCGCCGAACAGTCGGCGACTTTGCAAATGGTCTCGGCGGGCGAGCGAGAGATTGCCGAGGTTTGGGTAATGAGTCGGGGCAAACAGCCCGCGACCCCTTGCGGTGGATGTCGACAGGTGCTGAGCGAGTTTGCCCACCCCGAGACCCCGGTGCACTGCCTCAGCGCCGACGGCCCCGAGTTTCATACCACTCTCGGCGAGCTTCTGCCCCACGCCTTTTCCAAGCAGTACCTGGATGGGCCGGAGAGCGGGTAGGTGCTCTTCATGCCAAATCTTACTCATGGTGACACCAAAGTGGAATGGAGCAATGGGCCGAAGGACTGCCCTAGTTGCTTGGCGTGAAAGCCTGAATCAACTGAGGGTGTCTCCCCGTTTCAACCAGCGTCCCAGCTCATGGTCAATAGTCAATAGTCAATAGTCAATAGTCAATGGACTATAGACCATAGACTATAGACCATATCAACTGGGGCTTTATGCATCATTTTATTGTAGAGCTGTAACCCTGCTCAGCCCCGCAAGCGCTCTTGAAGATACTGGGCTAGCTCCTTGACGGACACCCTTTCCTGCTGCATGGTATCGCGGTCGCGCACCGTTACGGTGTCTTGCAGGGTGGTACTGCCGTCCTGGCTCTTGCCGATGGTGTCGTAGTCAACCGTTATGCAGAAGGGCGTACCCACCTCGTCGTGGCGGCGGTAGGCCTTGCCGATGTTGCCGGTGTCCTCGTAGAGCACCCGCCCAAAGCCCAGCGCCTGTAGCTCGGCCTTGAGACGGCGGGCATAGCTAGTAATTTCCTCCTTGTTTTTGGCCAGGGGAATGACCGCTACCTTAATGGGGGCCAGGTGCGGTTTGAGCCTCAACACCACACGTTCTTCCCCATTTTCCAGCTTTTCTTTGGTGTAGGCTTCGGCCAGAATCGCCAGAACCCCCCGATCCACCCCCGCCGAGGGCTCAATCACAAAGGGCACGAACCACTGCTTGGTTTCCGGATCCTGGACGGCCAGTTTGGCGGTGGAGTCGTGGTTTTCCAGCACCCGGGCCTGGATGCCCAGCTCGGCCTGGCCCTTGGTGTGGCTGCCCAGGTCGTAGTCGCTGCGGTTGGCAATGCCCTCGATTTCCTCAAAGCCCAGGGTGGGGTAGTTGTACATCAGGTCGAAGGTGCGCTTGGAGTAGTGCGAGAGGTCTTCTTTGGGCACGTCCAGCACCCGGATTTGCTGGCGGGGGATTCCCTGGGCCTCCCACCACTGCAGACGGGTCTCGAGCCAGCGTTCATGCCACTCTTCGTCGGTGCCGGGTTTGACGAAGTACTCAATTTCCATCTGCTCGAACTCGCGCACCCGGAAGATGAAGTTGCGGGGGGTGATTTCGTTGCGGAAGGCCTTGCCAATCTGGGCGATGCCAAATGGCAGCCGGCGGGACGTGGAGTCCAGCACGTTTTTGAAGTTGACGAAGATGCCCTGTGCGGTCTCGGGGCGCAGGTAGCCGTAGGAGTCTTCGTCGGCCACCGGGCCAATGCTGGTCTTGAACATCATGTTGAAGGGGCGGGGGGGCGTCCAGTCGCCCGGCGCACCGTCGGCGGGGTCCACTACCCGAGTGGAGTTCATGGCCAGGGCGGCCTTTTCCGGCTCGGCCAGCAGGCGCGAGACCAGCGCCGCCAGGTTGTCGCTCTCGTGCAAGCCCATGGCCTGCGACAGCGCTGCCAGCACCTCGGGTTTTTGCTCCTTGAGCAGGTGATCCAGGCGGTAGCGCTTTTTGGAGACCCGGTTATCTACCAGGGGGTCGGAAAAGGTGGCCTCGTGGCCGGAATAAAAGAGCACCAGCCGGTGGGTGAGGATGCTGGCGTCCAGCCCCTCCATATCGTCGCGCTCGTAAACCATGGCTTTCCACCAGGCCGCCTTAAGGTTGTTTTTCAGCTCGACCCCCAGCGGGCCGTAGTCGTAGGTGCCCTGGAGCCCCCCGTAAATGTCCGAGCCGGGAAAAATGAACCCCCGGCGCTTGCACAAACTCACCAGTTCTTCCATCGTTTCAGCAGGCATATTGCTCCCTTCGTTCGCCTCGAGGTTCGGGAGTCTAGGCCCTTTCTTCCTCTTAGCGGTAAGCCGCGCCGCAGAATAAAAAAATCCCCGGCACGAATGCCTGGGGACGAAAGTTCAAGACTGAAGCCTCCGCGGTTCCACCCCAGTTCCTCGAGGGGGGGTTCCCTCGAGGCCCTTTGAGCTGCGCTGAAGTATGGCCCGCTGCCCTTCACCCGGTTCTTGGCTGCCTGGCTCACACCCTCCCAGGCTCGCTGTAGCGGAACGCCGGGCTACTCCTGCGGTTCGGCGCAAGTTTTAGGCTAACACATAGCGCCGCGCCTAGCAAGGATTTTGCTATCCTGAAGCCATGCCCCGGCTCGAGCCCCCGGTCAGAATAGGCCTCACAGTGGAGGAGTTTCTCCACTTTGAGCTTGGTTCGCAGGAAAAGCACGAGTTCGTCCAGGGTCAAATTTTCCTGGTGGCTGGCGGAACCCGGCGTCACAACCGCATTACTGTTCGACCGGGTAGCTTGCTCGAGAATCAGAGCCAGAATAGCCATTGTCTGGTAGCGATTGCCGATACGCTGGTGCAGGCTGCAGATGCCCTGTATTACCCCGATGTCATGCTTTACTGCGAGCAAGAGGAAGATGCCAGGGTCGTAAAAAAACCCCTGTCTGATTGTAGAAGTCCTGTCCGACCGCACTGCCGAGACAGACCGGGGAGAGAAATGGCTCAACTACCAAACTCTAAGCAGTCTGCAAATGTATGTCTTGCTCGAGCAAACCACCCCTCGAGCCGAGGTATTCAGGCGGGTGGAGGGCGGCTGGTTTTACGAAAAAATCGAGAGCGGCATGCTGCGGCTATCCTGCATAGACCTCGAGGTTACGCTCGAGGACATCTATTCCCGGCTGGATTAGCCCAGGTCAAACCAGCCTGGTGCATTCCCCGTGCAACACCTTCGGTTATGGCACTACAAAAAAAATGAACCGGGTAAAGCAAAATCCTAAAATGATTACGAACCTGCTAACGCCCTAACAATCGAGCTAGACCGGCCAGAACAAACGTCGTCTGGAGCCTTTAGCGAAGTCAGGCCAACCTTTCTTTTAGGTTCAGTAAGCGGCTTTAGCAACGCTTCGTAACGTGTGGCGCAAACACCTAAAAGGAGCGAGGCATACTGTATTATTGAGGTAGGGAAAAAGCGGCGCCATGAACACTTGCACTACATACCAGGAGGTTTGCGCTTGAACAGGTACGACGATCGCGCCAGGTTGGTATTTCACTATGCCAGGGAGGAAGGGAGCCGACTGGGTCATAGCATGATCGGGCCGGAGCACCTGCTTCTGGGCCTGATGCGCGAAGGGGGTACAGCCGCACGCATCCTGATGGAGTATGGTGCGAGCCTCGAGGCCATGCGCCGCATGGTCGAAGAACTGGTGGGCCGGGGCGAGGGCAGCCGCACCGGCGAACCCCCCGCCATCACCCCCCGCGCCCGGCGGGTCATGGAGCTGGCCGGAGCCGAGGCCCGCAACATGTCCAGCCAGGTAATCGGCACCGAGCACATCCTGCTGGGCATCATCCGCGAGGGCGACGGCATCGCTTATCGCATCATGACCCACTACGCCAAGGATGTGGACACCATCCGCTGGCGGGTGCTGTCACAAGCGGGTGAGCAAACCAAGGAAAAAGCGGTGGCCACACCTTTCCTGGACGAGTACGGGCGCGACCTGACCCGCGAGGCCCGCGAGGGCAAACTCGACCCGGTGATTGGCCGGGCCGAAGAGATTAACCGGGTCATCCAGATTCTGGCCCGCCGCACCAAGAACAACCCGGTGCTGGTCGGCGACCCCGGCGTGGGCAAGACCGCTATTGTGGAGGGGCTGGCCCAGGCCATTGTGGAAGGGCGCGTTCCACCGGTGCTGCGCGGGGCCCGCATCGTCTCGGTTGACCTGGCCGGAGTGGTGGCGGGTACCAAGTACCGGGGCGAGTTTGAAGAACGCCTGCGGCAGATTATCGAAGAACTCAAAAATGCCAAAGTGGTGGCTTTCATAGACGAGCTGCACACCCTGATTGGGGCCGGGGGCGCCGAGGGCACCCTGGACGCCGCGAACATCCTTAAGCCGCCTCTGAGCCGGGGGGAGATACAGGTTATCGGGGCTACCACCACCGGCGAGTACCATCGCTACATCGAAAAGGACGCGGCCCTCGAGCGCCGCTTCCAGCCTGTGATTGTGCTCGAGCCCACCCCCGAGGAGACCCTGGAAATCCTCAAAGGTCTGCGTCCGCGCTACGAGGCCCACCACGGGGTGGTGATTCCCGATGAAATCCTGGGCCTCTCGGTCAAGATTGGCATTCGCAGCCTGCCCGGGCGCAACTTCCCCGACAAGGCCATTGACCTGATTGACGAGGCCGCCAGCCGGGTGCGCCTGAACGACTCGCTGGGCCTGCCGGTGGCCATGGACGAGGACGGCACCCCTCTGGTGGCCCGCGAGGACGTCGAGAGCGTGGTGGACTCCTGGGGCGGGGTCTACGTGGACGACAAGGACGACAGCAAGCTCTTTGGCCTGGAAGAAGAGCTCAACAAGCGGGTCATCGGCCAGAAAGAGGCCGTCGAGGCGCTGGCCGCAGCCCTGCGGCGCAGCCGGGTGGGCCTGGGCGGGCGTACCCGGGTCTCGGCCAGTTTCCTGTTTGTTGGCTCTTCGGGGGTGGGCAAAACCCACCTGGCCAAAGCCCTAGCCGAGGTGCTGTTTGGCAGTGAGCGGGCCCTGATCCGCTTCGACATGAGCGAGTTCCAGGAACCCCACTCCATCTCCAAGCTCATCGGGGCCCCGCCGGGCTACGTGGGCTACGAGCAGGGGGGCCGCCTGACCGAGGCAGTGCGCCGCCAGCCCTTCAGCGTGGTGCTGCTCGACGAAATCGAGAAAGCTCACCCCGACATCTACAACACCTTCTTGCAGGTGCTCGACGAGGGCCGCCTCACCGACGGCCTGGGCCGCACGGTGGACTTCCGCCGGGTTATCTTGATCATGACCTCCAACACCGGTTTCAACGTAGGGCCCGCCATCGGCTTCACCAACCGGGAGGTGGACACCGAAAGCCCGCTCAAGGCCCTCTTTACGCCGGAGTTCCTAGACCGCCTGGACGAGGTGATTCGCTTCCGCAACCTGAATGAGGCCGAACTGGTGCAGGTGGCGCAAATTATGCTCGAGGACATCGCCAAAGAGCTCGAGTCCCGCGAGAAAACCGTCCGCTTCGACCCCGCCGTGGCCTCCTGGCTGGTCGAGCAGGCCCCCAAGCAGGGCAGCACTCGAGTCCTGCGTAACCTGATCCGCGAAAAGATCGAAGACCCCCTCTCGCTCGAGCTGCTCTCCCGCCCGGGCCGCACCCTCTTCGTAACCCTCAAGGACGGCGGCATCACCTTCGAGGAACAGGAGCTGAGTATGGGCCTGGCATAAGCAAAACCCCCTGGCAACCTCCCCGCGCATGGGGAGGTTTTTAGCTGCGCCACGCCGCTTGCTGGCGTTGTAAGTGGCCCGGTCTGCGATACCCAGCAAGCCTACCACAGGCTATGAAAAAACGCCTCGATAGACTTGCGGAAGCGTCAGCATAGCATCCAGGCACGGCAGCGGAATTTCCCCATCTCCGGCCAGGTTCTGGTGCTGCCAGGCTCCCTCTGCGTTACGCCAGAAGTGCCGAACAAAGTAGCTCTCGGGGTCTACGATCAGGTAGGTTTGCAGACTGGGCAGGCGACTGTATTGCAAGCGTTTCTCGCGCAGGTCTATCGCTGCCGTGGCGGGCGAAAGCACCTCCACCAGAATGCAGGGTTCGGTCTCGTAGTAGGGATCGGGCTCGGGTTTGTTGCATACCACCATTACGTCGGGGTAGTAGAAAAGCTTCTCGGCATCGCTGCCAGCATCCACCCCAATGTGCAGCTTCATGCCCTCCTGATAAACCCGACAGGGCTTCCCTTGGGCCAGTTGCCAGAAATGCACGTAGATATTCCCCGCCACCCGATTGTGACGACTGCTTCCGCCTGCCATCGCGTAGACCTGCCCGCCCACATATTCATGGCGGACTTGGCTGGAAAGCTCACCCTCCAGATATTCCTTAGTACTAATGGTTTCTACGGATCGAACCATGCGTAGATTGTAACTCCCAAGACGGTAGGGAATGGTAGGGCTCGAGCTCACAGGCTCTTATCATAATCACAACGGTTTCCTGATCTCGGCTCAACCCAATCCACAAGGCTCTACCCAAGCCCCCGTATGGGTAATCGGTGTGCGCTGGAAGGTCAGTGCTGCTATTGCAATCTGCATCCAGAGGGGTTGCACAACGAGTTGGGATTGGTGTTGACGCTGGTTGAAACAGGGACACACCCGGTATCCCCTTACTTCTTATTGCCCACCTGGTCACTCAAAATGCTGTCGAGCGAACCCGCGCTAAACTTCTCGATCTTCTCCGAGATGCGCTCGAGGTCCACGTAGGTAAACGAAAAAGCGTGACGCTCGTCGGCAGGGTGAAATTCTCGATAAATTTCACGCCAGTCCTGGTCGTTCCACGCAGGAAAAAAAGTGTCTGCATCCGGTACTAAGGTATCCACCAAGGTCAGATACATGTGCGTAGCAAGGGGCAGGCAGAGGGCGTAAATTTCCCCACCCCCAATGACCATCAGCTCCTCGTCGAGCTTCAGGGCTTCTTCTAAAGAATGCACGACCTCTACCCCATCAGCCCTGAAGCTGGGGTCGTGGGTAAGCACCACGTTGCGCCGCTGGGGGAGCGGGCGGCCAATGCTCTGGTAGGTCTTGCGCCCCATCAACACGGTTTTGCCCAGGGTGAGCGCCCTGAAGCGCTTGAGGTCATCGGGCAGGTGCCAGGGCAGAGCGCCCGCGCGCCCAATGGCGCGGTTCTGATCCATGGCGGCCACCAGGGCTATCTTTCGGGCCATAACTCAGACCGCCACCGGGGCCGCAATGCGCGGGTGCGGGTGGTAGCCCTCCAGCACGATATCCTCAAACCTAAAGGCGAACAAATCCTTCACGTTCGGGTTGAGCCGCACCGTGGGCAAAGGCCGGGGCTCGCGGGAAAGCTGCAGGCGGGCCTGCTCAAAGTGGTTCTGGTAGAGGTGCGCGTCGCCCAGGGTGTGGATGAACTCGCCCGGCTGCAGGCCCGTAACCTGGGCCAGCATCAGCGTGAGCAGCGAGTACGAGGCGATGTTGAAGGGCACCCCCAGGAAGATGTCGGCGCTGCGCTGGTAGAGCTGGCAGGAGAGCCGCCCCTGGGCCACATAGAACTGAAACAGAATATGGCAGGGGGCCAGAGCCATGCGGGGCAGGTCGGCTACGTTCCAGGCGCTCACCACCAGCCGGCGTGAGTCGGGGTTGCGCTTGATCTCCTCCACTACCCAGGCCATCTGGTCTATGGTCTGGCCGTTCGCCCCTTCCCAGCTCCGCCACTGCTTGCCGTACACCGGCCCCAGCTCGCCGTCCTGGTCAGCCCACTCGTCCCAGATGGTCACCCCGTTTTCGCGCAAATAGCGGATGTTGGTCTCGCCCCGCAAGAACCACAAAAGCTCGTACACCACGCTCTTCCAGTGAACTTTTTTGGTGGTGACCAGCGGGAAGCCCGCCGACAGGTCGAAGCGCATCTGGTAGCCAAACACCGAGCGGGTGCCCACCCCGGTGCGGTCGGGCTTGTCCACCCCGCGCTCGAGCACGTATTTCATCAGCTCGTGGTACTGCCGCATGGTGGTCAGTCTATCAGGATTTCCCCTGGATGCGCTTCAGGAGCCGATAGGCATAGAGCGGAGCGTAAAAATACGCCGCCGATCCAAAGCCGGTGAGGGCATAGCCGCCGGGAATTTCTTTCAGGTAGTGCGGGTCAAGCCGGTAGCGCACCCCGGCCCAGGACGAACTATAAGCAGGCCGGTAGCCCAGCAGTTTTTCGGCCTCGGATAGCAGCCACTCGATTTCGTGGGGCTCGGTCTGGTGCGGGGTGTAGGTCTGCCGATGCGGCAGGTAGCTACCCCCCAGGCTGTGACCCGCCACGTACACGCCATACGAACGGGCCTGCTTGAAATGCTCCTGGGTCTGAAGCACCGAACCCGGCGTGAACCGCCCCCCCAGGCCCACCAGATGCGCCCCGCTGGCCCCTCCGGCGTACACCACCAGACCTGCCTGCAGGGTGCGGGGTTCGGGGGTTCGCAGATACAGGGTGTTGTGCTCGAGCCTTTCCACCTCGGCGTAGAGGATGTCCAGGCCCTCGGCCAGGCGGTGCAGCAGGGGGGTGGTCTCGAGCCAGCCCGCGTTTTCCAGGTACAGCCCTTCTTCCAGCCACTGATGGGGAATCCGGCGGCCCTCGAGCTTGCCCTTCCACCCCCCCCGATCCGCCTCGGGCACGGGCCTGAGAATGCCCCGGCGCACCGGCCCAAAGCGGGGGTAAAAGTCCCACAGGGCTTCCAGCGCTTCCTCGGCCTCAGGGGCCACCACACCGCGCTTGCCCCGCACCGGGTTCAAAAGCGCATCCGGCACCCGGCTGGCCTCGCCCAGCTCGCGGGTAACCACCCGCACCTCTTTTCCAGCCTCGTGCAAAAGACGCGCCGCCGCCAACCCGGCAATGCCGGCGCCAATAACCACTACTTCGGCCCCGGTCTTCACGCCATCAGCAGGGGAATGGTAGCAGGTTCCTGGGCCCCCACCACCTCCCCAAACAGCATGTGCGGGGTGGCCTGCTTGACCACCACCTGGTAAAGCCCCGGACGAGGGGCCTGGACTGCCGGGAGCAGAGTAGGGTGGTTGCCCCGGGTGTGGCCCTCCACGTAGCTCTCGTCCTTGGCCGCACCGCGTACCAAGACCTCTACGGTCTGGCCCACCCAGCGCTGGTTCTGCCGGTAGCTCCAGTCCTTTTGTTTTTCGATGAGCCGCTGAAGCCGCTCCACCTTCAGCTCGCGGGGCAGATCCTGGAAGTGTTTGTAGCTCGGCGTGCCGGGGCGGGGGGAGTAGATGAACATATAGGCCGAGTCGTAGCCCACCTGGTCGTAGAGCGAGAGGGTTTCCTGGAAGTCTTCCTCGGTCTCGCCCGGAAAGCCCACAATCAGGTCGGTAGAAAGAACCACATCGGGCATGGCTTCGCGGATGGCCCGGATGCGATCCAGATACCACTCGCGCCGGTACTCCCGGCCCATGCGGCGCAAAACGCGGTTCGAGCCCGACTGCACCGGCAGGTGGATGTAGCGGCAGACCGAGGGGGTCTCGGCGATGGCGGCAATCACGTCGTCGGTGAAGTTGACCGGGTGGGAGGTGGTGAACTTGATGCGGGGAAGGCCCATCTGGCCCACCATCCGCAAGAGCTCGGCAAAGCTTGGGAAGCCGGGCTGATCCTTGCCGTAGGAGTTGACGTTCTGGCCCAGCAGGGTAACCTCCACCACCCCGGCGGCCTTGAGCTGTTCGATCTCGCGCAGGATGAGGTCAGGGTGGCGGGAGACCTCGGGGCCCCGCGTGGTGGGCACAATGCAGTAGGTGCAGTGGTGGTTGCAGCCGCGGATGATGCTCACAAACGCCGATAGGGCGCCCTGGGGCGCAGGGGGCAGGTGGTGGGTGAGTTCTTCGCGGAAGCTCAAGTCCCAGAACTTGTGTTTGGACTCTATGGCCTTGCCAATCTCGGTAAGCGCCCCCGGCCCCAGCAGCACATCCACTTCAAACTTGCGGGCCATCTGCTGGCCCTCCTCGAGCTGGGCCAGGCAGCCCATCATGCCCACCAACAGGGGCCGATTTTCCTTGGCCTTGCGCAGCTCACCCAGCAGAGAGCGCACCTTCTCGACAGGCTTGCCGCGCACCGCGCAGGTGTTGACCAGCACAAAGTCGGCTTCCTGCCAGGTGTCTACAAATTCCGCGCCCAACGATACCAGCTCGCTTTTCACGAGGTGGGTATCGTACTCGTTCATCTGACAGCCGTAGGTAATGATGTTGGTTTTCATGCGAACCTCGAGGCTGACCGGAGGGATTCCGGGGCCACACAGACCTTCAGTGTAACAGAGTTATTCGGAGGGTTCACCCTGCATCAGGCCCTCTTCTATCAGTTGCATCAGGCGGGGCTCCTCGGCGGGAATGTTGTCGCGCAGGCGGGCCGCCGCCACAATGGGCATCCAGGACTTTAGCTCGGCCAGGTCGAGGCCCGAGAAGGTCTGGTAGTGCTCGAGGTAGGTCTGGTAAAAAAGCTCGCGCTGCTGCATGATTTCTTCGCGCCCCGGCAGGTCGGGCGGGAGTTCGCTATACAGCACCAGCAGGGTGGTGCGGGCCATATCGGCCAGGGGGTTGCCGCGCATGGCGCCGGGCCAGTCCACCACATACACCCCGTCATCCCCTACCAGCACGTTCTCGGGGTGAAAGTCGCCGTGGCACAGCGCGGTTCCGTCGGGCAAGCGCTCCAGATGGCTGAGCAGGGCCGAGCGCAGCTCGAGCGGTAGTCGGCTGGCCTCGATGCGGCGAATGAGGTGCAGGCGCTGGGACGGCAAATGTCCAGCCGCTTTGTTGTGAAGCTGGCGGTGCAGGGCCCCCAGCATCTGGGCTGCAAAGCGCAGGCGGGTGGGGTCGGTCTGGATGTAATCGGTAAGCGGCACCCCTTTGATCCACTGCAAAACCAGGCCCCAGCGACCCTCAAACTCCAGTACGTCTTCTACCCTGGCGGAGGGCACCCCCATCAGCCAGACCTGCTGGGTCAGGCGCGCTTCTAGCTCGGCGTCGGCCTGAGAAAACTCCGGCCAGAGCAGCTTCAGCACGTAGCCGTCGGCCCAGGCATATACCTCGGCTTCGCGCCCCTGTCCCAGCCGCGTGAGCAGCATCCTGGCTGTAGGATACCCGCTTCCAGGGCCACACACCAAGGTAAGCATGGCAGGCGCTACGGTGAACTGCCACAAGGCTTGACGTTTGGTATACCAAACTTTATACTCCTGGCAATGACGAATCCCTTCGCGCAGCGCCTACTACGCCCCGCTCGAGGGGTCTAGTTTGCCGTCGTCACAGGCCCCAGAGCAAAACGTCTCTGGGGTTTTTGCTCAAGGTATCGGATAAAGGAGGCACAAAGCAATCATGGGAAAAAGCCTGTATGAAAAAGTCTGGGAGAGCCACGCGGTACGTACCCTGCCCAACGGGCAAACGCAGCTCTTCATCGACACCCACCTGATCCACGAGGTCACCAGCCCCCAGGCCTTCGGGATGCTGCGCGACCTCGGCCTCAAGGTGCGCTTCCCCGAGCGCACCTTCGCCACGGTAGACCACATCGTGCCCACCCACAGCCTGCAAGAGCCCTTCGCCGACCCCCAGGCCGACGAGATGATCCGTCAGCTCCGCAAGAACGTGCAGGAGTTTGGCATCACCTTTTTCGATGTGAGCTCGGGTAAGCAGGGAATTGTGCATGTGATTGGCCCGGAAAACGGCATCACCCAGCCCGGCATGACCATCGCCTGCGGCGACTCCCACACCTCCACCCACGGGGCCTTTGGGGCCATTGCCTTTGGTATCGGCACCACCCAGGTACGCGACGTGCTGGCCACCCAGACCATGGCGGTGAGCAAACTCAAGGTGCGCCGGATTAACGTGAACGGCAAGCTGCGCCCCGGCGTCTACGCCAAGGACGTGATCCTGCACATCATCAAGGTGCTGGGGGTGAACGGGGGCATCGGCTACGCCTACGAGTACGGCGGCGAGGTGTTCGATAACTTCAGCATGGAAGAGCGCATGACGGTCTGCAACATGAGCATCGAGGGGGGGGCCCGCATCGGCTACGTCAACCCCGACCAGACCACCTTCGACTACCTGAAGGGCCGCCCCTACGCCCCCAAAGGCGCTGAGTGGGACAAAGCCGTCGAGCGCTGGAAGGCGCTGGCTTCTGACAAGGACGCCACCTACGACGACGTGGTGAACATCCGCGCCGAGGACATCGCCCCTACCGTGACCTGGGGCATCAACCCCGGCCAGGGCTGCGCCATTACCGACCGCGTCCCCGACCCCGCCCTCTACCCCGAGGCCGAGCGGGCCGGCCTCGAGGAAGCCCTCAAGCACATGAAGTTAAAGCCCGGCCAGCCCATCAAGGGGGTGAAGGTGGATGTGGCCTTTTTGGGCAGTTGCACCAACGGTCGGCTCTCGGACTTCCGCGAAGCCGCCAAGTACCTCAAGGGCCGCAAGGTAGCCCCCGGCGTGCGGGCCATTGCGGTACCGGGCTCCCAGCAGGTAGCCAAAGCCTGCGAAGAGGAGGGGATTGACCGGATCTTCATCGAGGCCGGGTTTGAGTGGCGGGGTGCCGGGTGCAGCATGTGCCTGGCCATGAACCCCGACAAGCTGATAGGGGACGAACTCTGCGCCTCCTCCTCCAACCGCAACTTCAAGGGCCGCCAGGGCAGCGCCACCGGGCGCACCGTGCTGATGTCGCCGGTGATGGTGGTGGCCGCCGCCGTGACCGGTGAGGTAAGCGACGCACGGGAAGTGTTTGGGGTGGGCGAGCTGGTGGGCGCGTAGTGCTAACCTAAAGCTATGGTGCAAGACCGCAAACCCACCTCCGAGCCCCCCCGGCTGCACCGCTTCACCCTCGAGCAGTGGCACCGGATGCGGGAAGCAGGCATCCTGACGGAGGACGAGCGGCTGGAGTTTGTAGATGGTCAGGTTGTGGAAATGAGTCCGGTCAACCGCCCTCACGCCTCTTGCGTGAAACGCCTCTTGCAGGCTTTTTCACTCCAGCTTGGGGATCGCGTCATCGTCTCGGTGCAAGACCCTCTTCTGGTGGGCACAGACGAGTTCTACCCGGATGTAGTGCTGCTTAAACCCCGGCCCGACTTCTACCACGACAAAGACGCCAGCGCCGAGGATGCCCTACTGGTGGTGGAGGTGGCCGACACCAGCCTTGCAACCGACCAGGGCCTTAAGGCGTCCAAATACGCCGCAGGCGGGGTGGTGGAGTACTGGGTGGTGGATCTGAATGGCGCACGGGTCTGGGTCTATCGGGAGCCCAAAAACGGGGTCTACACCCGGATTCAAGCCCTGGAAGGCAGCGCCTACCTGACCCCGCTGGCCCTGCCTTCGGTTCAGCTGACCGTAGAGCAAGTGCTGGGAAGAACAACCCCATGAGCCGTATCCTGCTCGGACTTAGCCTGGTGGCTGCCTCGGTGCTGCTCTCCATCGCCACCCTGGTACTGTGGCTTCAGAGCCTGAGCAACAACCCCGCCGGAGCCTGGGCCGTCTTTGTACTGGGCTTTGCCCTGGTTTCAGCCGCCGCGCTGCTGGGGGTATGGAACATCTCAAGGGGTATCAAAACCGACCACGACGACGAAAGCAAAACCTGACCCGTTTTGCTCAAAGCATCCGCACAAGGAACCAAAGGAGTACACATGGCCTTAGAACCCATCAAACAAGTCATCGGACGCGCGGTTTATGTTCCCGGTAACGACATCGACACCGACCGCATCACCCCCGCACGGTATCTGAAGGTAGTCACCTTCGACGGGCTGGGCGAGGCGCTCTTCTACGACGAGCGCTTCAATCCAGACGGCTCCGAGAAACCCCACCCCCTGAACGACCCCCGTTTCAAGGGCGCCTCGATCATGCTGGTCGGGGCCAACTTTGGCTGCGGCAGCAGCCGCGAACACTCCCCACAGGCCATCTACCGGGCCGGGTTCCGCGCCCTCGTGGGCGAGAGCTTTGCCGAAATTTTCTTTGGCAACTCCACAGCCCTTTCGATGCCGTGCGTGACGGCGGATAAATCCGAGATTGCGGCGCTGGCTGAGGCCATCGAGCAAGACCCCGGTTTGCAGGTGACGGTGGATGTGGAGAACCTCGAGGTGCGCTACGCCGACAAAGCCTTCAAGGTAAACCTGCCTGCCACGGCCCAGAAGGCCCTGGTAGAAGGGCGCTGGGATCCGATTGCCGACCTGCTCGAGGCCGGCGATTTACTCGAGCAAGCCTCGGCCCGCCTGCCCAAAGCTGTGCTGAGCTAAAAGAAAGGATTTGCATGCCCAAGATTGCCCTGCTTCCCGGAGACGGCATCGGCCCCGAAGTGACCTATGCTGCGGTAGATGTGCTCAAGGCTGCCGACCAGGCTTTTGGTCTGGGCCTCGAGTTTGAAGCCTTCCCCTTTGGCGGCAATGCCATAGACGCTCATGGCGAGCCCTTCCCCGAGGTGACCCGCCAGGGCTGTCTGGCCGCCGACGCCATCCTGCTGGGGGCCATCGGCGGCCCCAAGTGGGACAACGTGCCCCGCCACCTGCGGGCCGAGACCGGCCTGCTGGCCCTGCGCAAGGCCCACGGCCTCTTTGCCAACCTGCGCCCCGCCAAAGTGCTGCCGGGCCTCGAGCACCTCTCCCCCCTCAAGCCCGAAATTGCCCGGGGCGTGGACGTGCTGGTCATCCGCGAGCTAACCGGCGGCATCTACTTTGGTGAGCCCCGTGGCATGAGCGAGGCCGAGGGCTGGAACACCGAGCGCTACAGCAAGCCCGAGGTGGAGCGCATCGCCCGGGTGGCCTTCGAGGCGGCCCGCAAACGGCGGGGCCAGGTGTGCAGTGTGGACAAGGCCAACGTACTCGAGGTCGGCGAGTTCTGGCGCAAGACCGTGGACGAGGTGCACCAAAGCTACCCCGATGTGGCCCTGGAGCACCAGTACGTGGACGCCATGGCCATGCACCTGGTCACCCGGCCCAGCCGCTTCGATGTGGTAGTAACCGGCAACATCTTTGGCGACATTCTGTCCGACCTGGCCAGCGTGCTGCCGGGTTCGCTGGGCCTGCTGCCCTCGGCCAGCCTGGGCGAGCAAACGCCTCTATTTGAACCCGTCCACGGCTCGGCCCCGGACATCGCCGGCAAGGGCATCGCCAACCCCACCGCGGCCATCCTTTCGGCGGCCATGCTGCTGACCCATGCCCTGAACCGCCCGGACGTCGCCAAACGGGTGGAAGATGCCGTAACCGCAGCCCTCTCGACCAACCCCACCCCCGACCTGGGGGGCAAGGCCAGCACCCAGGAGTTCACGCGGCAGGTGGTGGAAAGCTTCCACAAGGTGCTGGCCTGAGACCCATGCCAGATTCTCCTGCGATGCGAAGGGTTCAACCATCACACCCCCTCAAAGCCCAGCTTCCAGCGCATGGAGGGTCTGGCCACGCAGCATTTGACCTGCATTGGGTCAGGTGTCCTCTAGCACTTCTAACCGATTGGACATATACACATAAACATGAAACTCAAAAGCCAGACCTTCATCATCACCGGGGCCAGCCGGGGCATTGGCGAGGCGTTGGCCCTCGAGCTCGCCAGGGCCGGGGCCAACCTGGTAATCGGAGCCCGCAACCAGACCGCCCTCGAGTTCGTCCGCGACGAGGTGCGCAACCTGGGGGTGCGCTGCGAGTCGGTGGCCGGGAGCGCCGCCGATAGCGCCGTAGCCGAAGCCCTGGTCGCCCAGGCGTTGCAAATCGGCCACTTTGTGGGCTTCATTCACAATGCGGGCATCCTGAATGCGGGGCCGCTGGCCTACGAACTGATCGAGTCGCAGTACGACGAAATTATGGATTCAAACGTCAAGGGGGGTTATCAGCTCGCCCGCTTCGCCTATCCCCACCTGATCCGCCAGCCCGGCAGCATCGCGGTGTTTCTGGGCTCGGGTGTGGCCGAGCACAACATCCCGGGAATGGGCATCTATGCCATTGCCAAAGCTGCCGAAGAACACCTGGCCCGGCAACTGGCCATAGAGGCCCCCGAGGTCACCTGCTTCACCTACCGCCCCGGCATTGTCGAGACCGACATGCAAAAACAACTGCGCGAGGCCCAGGGCGGGGGCAGCGAGACCCTGCGCCCTCTGTTCAGGGGCTATAAGGCGCAGGGCCGGGTGCTTACCCCAGAGCAGTCGGCCCGGGCCCTGGTGCGTATCCTGGAAGGCAACCCGCGTAAGTTCCACGGCAAAATTGCCACCCAGAACGATGGTTGATGGAAATTCGAAACCAGACTCTGATTCTGACCCATGCCAGCCACTCGAGGCCTGCCAGGCTTTTGAATAGCGCTGCTATTTGACGGTAAGATGACGAAAAGAACAGCCGAAAGCTAGCGGCCAAAAGCGAAAACATAATCTGAGGTTTGCCTATGCGAAGCGACATCATCAAACAAGGCCCCCAACAAGCCCCCGCCCGCGCCATGCTCCGCGCGGTGGGCATCGGCGATGAGGAGTTCAAGATTCCCTGGGTGGGCATCGTGAACACCTGGACCGAAGGGATGCCCTGCAACTACCACCTGCGCGACCTGGCCGCCGACCTCAAGATCGGGGCCAAGGAGGCCGGTTTTCAGACCTTCGAGTTCGGCGCTCCGGCCATCTCCGACGGCATCAGCATGGGCACAGTGGGGATGCGGGCCTCACTGGTCTCGCGCGAGGTAATCGCCGACTCCATCGAGCTGATTGCCCAGGGCTACCTTTACGACGGCATGGTGGCGCTGGTGGCCTGCGACAAGACCAACCCCGGCAGCATGATGGGGGTGATCCGGGCCAATGTGCCCAGCCTGGTGCTTTATGGCGGCTCCATTGCCCCCGGCTACCTGAACGGCAAGGCCCAGACCGTGGTGAGCGTGTTCGAGGCGGTGGGCCAGTACGCGGCGGGCAAAATTGATGAAAAGCAGCTCGAGGCCGTCGAGCGCACCGCCATCCCCGGTGCGGGGGCTTGCGGCGGGCAGTACACCGCCAACACCATGGCCATGGTGCTCGAGGTGATGGGCTTCTCCCCCATCGGTTACAATGCCATCCCTGCCGTGCACCCCGAGAAAAAGCCCGCCGGACGCCGGGCCATGCAGATACTGGCGGATGCCATCAAGCACAACCGCACCCCCAAGAGCTTCCTGACCAAGAAGAGCTTCACCAACGCCATTGCCGCCGTGGCCGCTACGGGCGGCTCCACCAACGCGGTGCTGCACCTGCTGGCGGTGGCCAAGGAAGCCGGTATCAAGCTGACCTTGGAGGAGTTCGACAAAATCTCCCGCAAAACCCCGGTGATTGCCGACATGCGCCCCTGGGGCCAGTACACCGCCTGGGAGCTCTACGAAGCGGGCGGTATTCCGCTCATTATCCGCCGCTTGATTGAAGGCGGCCTAATTGACGGCGACCAGATGACCGTGAGCGGCAAGACCCTCTGGCAAGAGACCAAAAACGCCAGGGAAACCAGGGGCCAGAAGGTGGTGACCAAAGCCAGCAAGCCCTTCAAGCTCGAGGGCGGGCTGCGGGTGCTCAAGGGCTCGCTGGCCCCGGACGGCGCGGTGCTCAAGCTGGCCGGCACCGAGACCAAAGTACACCGGGGCCCGGCCCGCGTCTTCGACGGTGAGCAGAGCGCCATGAAGGCCGTCCTCAAGAAGCAGATCAAGCCCGGCGACGTGGTGGTGATCCGCTACGAAGGCCCCAAAGGGGCCCCCGGTATGCCCGAGATGCTCTCGGTGACCTCGGCCCTGGTGGGCGAGGGGCTGGGCCCCCACGTGGCCCTGGTGACCGACGGACGCTTCAGTGGCGGCACCAAGGGCCTGATGATTGGCCACGTGGCCCCGGAAGCCTTTGTGGGCGGCCCCATTGCGCTGGTCAAGGAAGGCGACATCATCTCGATTGACTGCGATAAGGGCATTCTGAACCTGGAGGTCTCGGAAAAGGAGCTGGCCAAGCGGGCCAAAGCCTGGAAGCCCCCCAAGCCGCACTACAAAAGCGGCCTGTTCGCCCGGTACGCCGCGCTGGTGAGCAGCGCACGGGAAGGGGCGGTTTTGCAGAAGCCCGAGTAGGCGGGTAGCTATTGATAACTCAACCTACGCAAGCCTCAAGCAGCCGTGTCCAGGAAGGCATACAGGTCACTCCTGTCCAGGGTCAACTTGCGAGCAATGAGCCTGCGACGCAGTACATAAACACCAGAACGGGTCTGTACTTTGAGCCTTTGCAGGTAGAGGTAGGCCAGCAGACCCAAGGTCAGATGCTGGGTGTAGGTCTTGATCTGGCGTTGCTGCACCCCCTGCCAGCCACACGCCTGCTTGAGGATGCGAAAGACCTCCTCAATCGCAGCACGGATGCTGTAGAGCTTCCTGACCCCCCTCCACTCCAGGCTGGGGTCGCTCGTGGCATAAAACTTCCTACCTCTGCGATAGACCCTGACCTCGATGCCTCCCCTGAGCCTGCCCCCCGTCTGCCAGTGGGGGTGACGATAGCGGGTTTGC
>NZ_JAGDFV010000010.1 GCF_017497985.1 Meiothermus sp. CFH 77666 | reverse complement strand
CGCCATCACCGTACTGAACTTGGCTTTACCGCTTGGTGGGCTTACCTCATCATCGCCCTGAACCTCATCGCTGCTTCCCCAGACCTGTGTATAGCTGACATCGTTTTGTGACTAGCACCAGTGATTAAGTACCTCCCGCCTATGTTATTGGATAATGGCATGATCGAAAATCATTCGGGTATTGCGCCCGGTGAATGATTTTCTAGCGTGGCCTGGATTCATCTCTAAACCCTATACAGGCGCAACTTGACTGGCCCTTTGCGCTTGCAAAGGGCTTTTTAAGCTGAACTGCGCTCCCCTTATTCAGGGCCTTGCTCAATACCCTCCCCCACCCTCCCTACAGCGTAGGGAGGGAGTTGGTGTCTGCTGCGAATATTTGACCAGCTTACCGCAGGAGCGGCGTGCAGCGCTTCCAGACCTGCGCGTAACGCTGATATAACGTGGGCTCAACTAGGCTGTGGTTCTCATCATGGTTAGACTGGAGGGTACGGAAACCGGGGTGGAGCCAACAGCCTTACTACAGCCACGCCTCAAGGGGGTGGTGCTCAAGCGAGTTGGGCTGGCCCTGGCCCTGTGGGGCGAGCCGGGGGTCGGCAAGAGTCACACGGTTCGGCAGCTCCTGCGCGAGACCTCTTGTCGCAGTTTTAGCTTTCCTGCCCTGGTGCCGCCGGGTGCTTTGGTACGGGGCATTCCTCGGCCCGACAGGCTGCCGGCCTGGGCCGAACCCCTGCTGCTCAAGCTACAAAAAGGCGAGGCCCCGGATAGTAAACGAACAGCGGAGGCATTGGGGGCCCTGCTCTCTGCGCTGGCCCCGGTGGTGTTGCACCTCGAGGACATCCACGAGGCAAGCCTGGAGGGCCTCGAGTGGATCCAGGCCCTGGCCACCACTGCTTTGCGAACCAGGGGCGTAGCGCTGCTGGTCACCAGCCGCAACATCCTCCCCGAACCCTTTGAGGCCTATCGCGTAGCGCCCCTCTCCCCCGAAGCCTCTCAAGCCCTGCTCGAGGCCGAGATGGGAAGCCACCTGCCCGAAGGCGCCCTGGCCTGGATTTATGAGCATGCCCAGGGCAACCCCCTGTTCAGCCTGGAGTATCTGCGCTACCTGGCCCGGCAGGGCTTTTTGTGGAGCGATGGGCGGCAGTGGCACTGGCGGCCTCCGCAGGCGGTCACCCTGCCCCTGACGGTAGAGGCACTCCTGGAGCAGTGGATTCGCGAGGCAGCCCACTCCCCCGCCCTGCGCCAGACCCTGGAAAGCAAGGCCCTGCTGGGGCTGGGGGCCAACCCTGCGGTGTGGGCCAAAGTAGCCGGGCTTTCCCCCCCGGAATTGAGCGCAGCCCAGGTAGCTTTAGAGCGGCATGGCCTGGTTCGGGCCGGGGAATTGGCCCATCCGCTCTATCAGGAAGTCATCCTGCGCGGCCTGCTGCCAGAAGCGCGCCGTGGGTATGCCCAAAGGGCCCTCGAGGCCCTGGCCGATCAGCCGCTGGCCGCCGCACGCTACCTCGAGGAAGCCGGGTTACAAAGCGAACAAATCCTGGCCCGCCTGCAAGGCGCTGCCGAGGCCGCCCAGCAGCAAGGGGATGAGCTGCAAGCCGCCCGGTTGTGGGCCAGGGCAGCAACCCATGCACCCGCCCCCCAGCGCGGCGAGCTGGCCTTTGCCGCAGCCAGGGTTTTGGAAAAAGCCGACCGCCCCGAGGCCATGCGGCTGCTGCGGTGGGTGCTGGAAGACCGGCCCGATCACCCCGAAGCCCTTTACCTGCTGGCAGGCTGCTACGCCGACCTGGGCGATTCACGCGAGGTCGAGCGGCTGATGGGGCGCTTCTCTGACCACGAAAAAGCCCAGCCCGACTGGATCAAGCGTCGGATTGCCCTGCAATTTGCCCTGGGGGACTACAAGAGTGTACTGCAACACTGGGAAGCTCACCCGGCGCTGCACCACGAACCCACTCCCATGCTGGCCTACAACATCGGCTTTGCCCGCACCCTCCAGGGCGACCACGCGGGCGCCGAAGCCATTGCCAGAACGGCCTTGAATCAACCTTGCTCCCTGCTGGATCGGGCGCGGTTGCTGACGGTTTGTGGGCTGGCGCGTTTTTATCAGGATGACCTCGAGGCCGCCCTTTCCCTTTTCAACCAGGCCGTGGAGGCCGCCCGCAGCGCAGGCCAGCCGGCCTACACCGCCTCCACCTTGCACAACCGGGCCATGGTGCTGGAGGAACTCAGCCGCGAAGCCGAGATGCTGGCCGATACCGAGGAAGCCCTGCGTCTGTATGCCGAGGCCGGCATCAGCCGCCACTACGCCAGCACCCTGACCAAGAAAGCCCGCATTCTGCACGAGATGGGCCAGTACGAGCGGGCCGAGGAAGTCTTCCGCGAAAGCCGGGAGATCTTGCAGCAAAGCGATGCCTCGAGTTTCCTGATCACCTGTGAAGCCCAGCTCAGCGACCTCTACCTGGACTGGCAGCCTATCTATGGCCACACCCTGGCCCGCAAACATGCCGAAAGCGCCGTGGAGCTGGCAAAGCCTTTCGGCGGTAGCAAATTGTTCATGGCCCTCTGCCAGCTATCCAGGGTAGAAACCTGTTCGGGACGGGCCACACGCGGCTTGCAAATAGCCCAGGAGTGCCTGACGATGGCCCAGAGGTTTGGCATCAAACAACCGCAATACCAGGCCCTGACGGCCCAAGGGCTGGCCCTGGCCGAACTGGGTCAGGCCGAGGCGGCCCGTGCCTGCCTGCACGCTGCCTATCAACTGGCTTCGGGTTCAGACTGGCAGGTGTACGCCGAGCGCATCGGCCTCGAGCTCGATCGCATCACTGAGAACCTCGAGGGCGCCCGCGCGCGTTTGCGTTGGTTCGAGGAGCGCGGCCTGCTGAACGGAGCCCACCTGGCCCGCCGCTACTTTCCCGCATTGAACCAGCTGCCCATCTCCGCTAATTCCTCTCCTCAGGCCCCCCTCCGCCTGGAAGTGCTGGGCCCCATGCAACTGGGGGGTCAGGCGGTGCGTGGGCAAAAGCGCAAGGAGTTGCTGGCGGCCTTGCTCGAGGCCCGGGTGGCCGGACGGGGCGGGGTGGGCAAGCTCGATTTGCTGGACGGCCTCTACCCCGGCGAAGACGAGGAAAAAGCAGCTTCTTCGCTCAAGGAGCTGATCCACACGGTGAGAACGAACCTGGGGGCTCACGTCGTGGCTACCACCCCCTCCGGATATGCCCTGGGCGCGGCGGTCGGCTCCGACCTGGAAGAGTTTTTACGCACCGGCGAGGCCCGCTTGTGGCGGGGGGCTTACCTGGGGGGTCTCTCGTCCCTCCACGAGACCGTGCGCGAGTCGGTGCATCTGGCCCTGCATACCCGCGCCCAGGCCTTGCTCGAAGCCGACCCCAGGGAGGCCGCCCGGCTGGGAAGAATCCTGCTGGAGGCCGATCCCTACGACCTCGAGGCTTTGCGCCTGACCCTGGGGGCCCTGCGCCGCTCGGGGAACCACAAGAGCCTGGGTCGGCTCTACGAGGAGGCCAGGGAATGGATGCTCGAGGTGGGCGAGACCTTGCCGGAGCGCTGGCAGGGCTTCCTCACGGCCTGAGCCACCCAGCGCCCCCCCTGATGGGGCTGTCAGCCCAGGCGGTAACTGCCCAATTTGGGCAAAGAATTTTGAGTCCCGAATGGCTCAACCTTACGAAGCGCACAGGCCCCCCGCAAAGGGTGGGGGGCTCGCATGTTGTTCGGCAAAACCCCCTGCAATTCTGACCCACTTCTGACCGGCCCTGCGGCACCCTGGGGGTCGAAAGGAGCAACCATGTTCGACCCTAGATTGCGCACCCTGGCCGTACTCTTGGCCACCGGTATGGCGCTGGCGGCGGGCACCACCTACAGCATCGTGGTGGGCGGCCAGGTGGCACCGGACAAAGCCATCGTGGTGAACGGCAAAACCTATCTACCCCTCTCGGTGCTGAAGGAGCTAGGAATCCCTTACAGCCTCAGGGGAACCACCCTGACCCTGGGCGGCTCGGCCCCCGCCAACCAGACCCCCGGTGGGGCCAACCAGCGGGCCTCGCTGGAAGGCTGCCTGGGCGAGACCCTCTTCAACGGCATCTGGCGCTTCCGGGCGACCCGGCTCGAGCCCATCGTGAAGGACGCGGGAACCCCCCTCGAGACCCAGGGCTGGGGCGTGACGGTAGAACTGCGCAGTGGCGCCAAGGCCATGGTGCAGCCGGTTTTTACCGGGATGCGCGACGGGGGCATCCAGGTCGCCTTCGACGACGCCCAAACCCTGACCACCGACGTGCTGGACGTGCAGAAGCTCACCTATGCCAACCTCCCGCCGGGGGGCGTGCTGACCCACCAGCTCAAGTTCTGGTACCGCTACGACACCCCCAAAGACCAGATCAAAACCCCCACCAAGCTGCTCCTGGAGATCAATCCCACGGGCTTCGAGAACACCATCCGGGCCAGTGGGGCCAGTTACACCACTCCAACCCCCAGCCTGCGGGTGCGGCTCGACTGCCAGAAGTAAGACACCAGGCCATAACGGAGGTGACCATGTGGAAGGAGAACCCGGCCTTTTTTATCACATCTGCCCGCGCTGCTCCCGCGCCGTCCCAGCCCACTCACAGGAGCACTACTGTCTCAACGACGGCGAGCGGCTGCTCGAGGCCTGCCCCCGCTGTGGGGCTCGGTTTACCTCGCCCTACGCCAGGTTTTGCGGGGTTTGCGGGCTCGAGCTCAGCAAGGTTCCCGAAGAGAAGGGAGGAGTAGGTAGATGAATACATTCAAGTGGCTGATTGTCGCAGGGATTCTGGTTGGCCTATTGGTGGCTTGTACGTCTGGCGGGAGCAAGCCGGATCCCAACCTGTTCAGCGAGGGCAACGCCTGGAAGGAGGGCCTCCCGGCGGATGCCCAGGTGGTGAGCCCCCAGGAGTTCCAGAAGGGCATCGCCTCGGGTGAGCTGGTGCTCACCAGCACCGCCTCGGTGGCCGCGGCCAAACAGGCCCGGGAAACCCAGTACCAGAGCGATAAGGCTTTCCTGGCCAGCAACCCCAGCCCAGATCCCAACACCGCCGCCCTGCTGGCCGAGGCCGCCGGCAGCCCTAGCTTTGAGGGCGACCGCCCGGTCAGCGGGCCGGGCGGGGAGCCGGTGGTGCTCTTTGGCCTGGGAACCCAGCTCCACAACGCTGCCGAGACCCAACAGCGCGCGCAGAGCCTGGACAATGCTCTGGCCGACTACGGCCTGAGCTACTCGCTCCTGCCCGACGACCTCAAGCCCCAAGCCCCCACCCCCGGTAGCCTCCAGGGGAAATCGCTGGCCGAGGTTAAGGCAGCCCTTCAACAGCTCAACGACCTGCTGGGGAGCAAGCCCGCCAGCCTGCGCACCGCCCGGCTCGAGCCCGGCGGCGGTATCCGCCCCCAGGCCATCAACCCCGGCAACGGCACCGACAACAACGGGCCCTGCACCCCCAGCAACCTGGTCAAGCGCTTCTGGTTCCCCCTCAAGAACTTCATCAGCCCGGTCAAAAACCAGGCCAAGCGCGGCACCTGCTGGGCCTTCACCGCGATCGGGGCCCTTGAGAGCCGCGAACGGGTGCAAAACAACAACCCCGTAGACCTTTCCGAGCAGTTTTTGGTCAACAAGGTCAAGCAGGACTGGGACTCCAGCGACTACACCGATGGCTACTGGTCGGAGAAGGCCCTCGAGACCGCGGTAGACAAGGGCCAGAGCTTCCCCTCGGAGGGGGCCTGGACCTACAACCAGGCCAGCTCCCGGCCCAGCGTCAAGGACGGCGATAGCAGCTCCTATGCCAACAGTTGCAACGGCTACACCGGCACCTGCTCGGACACCGCCCACGAGAGCCGCCGGGTCTGCACCACCTTCATCTTCACCTTCTGCAGCTACGCCAAGGTGACCTTTGGCGGGCCGGGGGTGGCCTCGAGCCGCACCATCCAGGTCTGGAAAAACGGCGAAACCTTCAAGCTCAACCTCTTGCGCAACTACCTCTCGCAGGGCTACGTGCTGCTGGCCTCGTTCCCGGTGTACAAGGGCTTCATGGACGACGTGAAAAACGACGGGGTGGTCAGCAACTACGCCAAAACCAGGCTCGATGACAAGGGCAAAGAGGTCAGCGGCTCCTATGGCGGTCACGCGGTGCAGATCGTGGGGTTCCTCTCCAACGAGGACATGACCCAGTTCGGCCAAACCCCCAACATTGGCGGGGGCGGATACTTCATCATCAAGAACTCCTGGGGCTGCGGCGCGGGCGACGGTGGGTTTTACTATGTTCCTGCGGATTACGTGAGCGGCCTCTTCAACTCCTTGAGCGTGCTGAACTTTGATGGCCGCCGCAGCCAGGCCTGGCAACAGGAACAGGCCGCGCCGGGCGGCTCGGAGGCGCCCAAGATTACCCTCAAGACCAACCCCGCTACCGTGCAGCTACGGGTCGAGACCAACCTGGCCCAGTTCTTCCAAATCACCCACCCCGTGGCCAAAAGCGTCAACCTGACCGTGACCTCGAGCCAGGACGGCAACCTTTACAACGGGAGCTGGAGTACCGATCCCAACAGCCTGTTTGGTCCCGAGCTGAAGCGCACCTTCGCCACCCAAGGCAGCCGCACCCTGACCCTCCTGGCCAAATACGGCAGCAGCCAGGCCACTTCGAGCTTTGTCGTCAACGTGATCAACACCCCGCCCACCATCACCCTGCAATACGGCGGGGATGCCAACCAGGGCGTGGCGTATCCCATCACCGCTCTGATCACCGACCCCAACGAGCCCGACGTCACCAAGCTCTGCGCCAACACCACTTGGGCAGTGGACGCGCCCGACACGCTTTCGGCCTCGACGGGCTGCCAGGTTCAGGTCACGTTCGGCACGACGGGCTTTAGGCAGGTGCGGGTGAGCACCACCGACAGTGACGGGGTCACCGCCTCGCAGACCGCGACCCTGAACGTACTGCCCCCGCCCGTAAACCCTTACCCAACGGTTACCGATTACGGGGTGTACTCGAGGGAGTTCACCGGCAGCGGACAGTTCCGCTTTTGCGGGAGCGTGAAGGTTGCAGGGGGCAGCACCATCATCCTGAGCGATCTCGGTTGCACCCTGCGCATCGGGCCTGCTCCTACCCGCTACTACGGCGGTATAACCGTGGAAAACCCCAGCAACGAGACCCTGACCTACGACTGGAAGCTCTATGTCAGTGGCCCAGGATTTGACAAAGTCCTTCGCGCCGATACGGCCTCGAGCAGCAACGTCTTTGACCTCTACAACGTCTACAACGCGGGGCTTGGCACCGACAACTGCCGGGTCACCGTAAAGGTCAATGCGCCCGACCCCAGCCGTAGCAAGGGCCCCTTCACGGTCTGGAGCGGCCGGTGCACCTACTATTCGTTCCGGCTCAATTAGAGCGGTTCCCGCCGGTTTTCACTCCAGCGCTACCCCCTTTGCCGAGGCCTTCCCTGATGGGAAGGCCTTTTTGGCCTGATTGCAAAAGGTAGCCGGGGCCATAGTAGTGTGGGGGTATGAAGCGTGTCATCCTGGCCTTTGGAACCCGTCCTGAGGCCACCAAAATGGCTCCGGTCTATCATGCCCTCAAGGCCCAGCCGGGCCTCGAGCCCCTGGTCTTGCTGACCGGCCAGCACCGTGAGCAGCTGGTTCAGGCCCTCTCCCAATTTGAGGTCTTAACTTCGAGGTTTCCCCGCTCGCCTTCACCAAACCTACATATCCCGTACTGCACCCATACACAAGGATCCCAGAACATGGCTGTCGCGGAGGTAACGTGAAGAGACTCTTTCCCACCATCGCCACCTTGCTCGCCCTGGCACCTCCGGTTCTGGCCCAGGGCTCCCTGGAACTGGCCGATGCCCTACGAGCCCTGCCCAGTACCCTGGACTGGAAAAGCGCCGACCTGAACTACGAAAGCGCGGTGCGGCAGTTGGAAGCCGCCCAAGCTGCCCTGGGCTTCAAGTTATCGGGCGGGGCCGACTACACCCTGCGCGAGAGCGGCAGCAACCTGAGCCTTTCCAGCACGGCCAGCATGGGGGTGCTGCCCTGGTCTACGAGCGCCGACGCCGTGCGTAGCGCCGAGCGGGCGCTGGAGCGGGCCACCCTGACCCGCCGCGATGCCCGCAACACCCTCTACCTCGCCCTGCACAACCAGTACTATGGCCTGCGCCAGGCCCAAACCGACCTGACCATCGCCCAGGCCAGCCTGGCCCTGCGCGAACGCCAGTTGCAGATTGTCACCGCCCAGAACCAGGCCGGTACCGCCACCCTGAGCGATCTGCTCACCGCCCAGCAGAACCTGGACACCGCCCGCTCGGGGCTGGTGAGCGCCCAGGGCGCCCTCGAGCTGGCCCGCCTGACCCTGGCCAGCACCCTGGGCCTGGGCCCCCAGCAGCTCGGCAACCCCACTACCCCGCCCGAGGAACCCAGCCTGCCCGGCGAGGGCCTGGAAGCCTTGCTGCAAAGGGCGCTGACAAACCGCTCGGATGTGCTGCGAACCCTGTCCCAACTGCGTGATGCAGAAGAAAACCTGGCCAGCGCAGAGCGCGACCGGCTGATTCCCAACGCCGCCCTGAGCGCGGGCTACAGCAGCGGGGGCAGCAACGCCACCTCGGTCTCGGCGGGCCTGAACTTCAAGAGCGGGGTGGCCTCGCTCTCGGGGGCGGTGCCGCTGGTGCAGGGCAGCAGCGGGGCCATTCAGCCCCAGGGCTGGAGCGTGGGGCTCTCGCTCAGCGTGCCCATTTTCGACCCCGTGAGCGACAGCCGCATCCGCACGGCCCAGACCGCGCTGCAAGCCGCCCGCCAGGCGCTGGAAACCACCCGCAAGGCCGCCGAGCTGGACGTGCGGCAAAAGTACCAGAACCTCCAGACCGCCAAAGCGGCCATCGCCGCAGCCCGGGCCGGTCTGAATGCGGCCAACCAGAGCCTGCGCACCGCCCAGGCCCGGCTGCAAGCGGGCACCGGTACCGGCGTGGATGTGCAGGCCGCCCAGCTTGGCCAGCTCCAGGCCCAGCGCAACCTCGAGGCCGCCCTGACCCAGGCCCAACTGGCCGCCCTGGCCCTGCAAAACGCCCTTGGCCAAGATCTTACCGCCACCCTCGGAGGGAGTCCATGACGCACCGTGTTCCCAATCTTCTATCGAAGCCCTTGCTTTTGCTGGCGCTGCTGCCGGTTTGCTCTTTGGGGTTGGCCCAGAACACCCTTACCCTGGTCCAAGCCCTCTCGCAGGCTTACAGCCGGGGCCCCTCGCTGCAAAGCGCCCAGGCCACCCTGCAAAACGCCCGCTTGCAGCTGAGCGCCCTTAGCGCCGACCCCAGCACCCTGGTGGTGGCCCGCACCCAGGCCGAGCAGAACGCCCGGCTGGCCGAGGTGAACCTCGAGGCCACCCGGCTTTCGGTTATGCAGAGCGTGGTGAACGCGTATGTAGGCCTCTACGAAGCCCAGCAAAATGTGGGGCTGTTCCAGGCCCAGGTGGCCCTGAACCAGCGCAACCTGGACGTGGCCAAGGCCCGGCAGGCCGCTGGCAATGCCACCGCGCTGGATGTGGCGCGGGCCCAGACCACCCTGGACAGCTCGAGGCAGTCCCTCACCAACGCCCAGTCCCAGCTTCCGGTGCTGGCCGCCCAGCTCGCCACCCTGCTGGGCCTGAGCGACCTGGGCAACGTCACGGTGGCCGCCCCTCCGGCCCCCCCCGTGCTGCAAGCCGACCTCCAGGCCCTGAGCCGCGACCTCTTTACCCGGCTGCCCAGCGTGCTGCAAGCCCAGCAGGCGGTGGAGCTCTCCGAACTGAACGTCAAGCTGGCCGACAACGACTACACCCCCGCCGTCCAGCTCACAAGCGCCAAAACCAGCCTGGAGAACAACCAGCGCTCCCTGCAAACCGCCCAGCAAAACGCCCAGACCAGCCTGACCAACGCCTACCAGGCCGCCCTGAACGCCTACCGCAACATCGCCCTGGCCCAGGCCAACGTCACCAACGCCCAGCGGGTGGTGGAGCAGAGCCAGGCCGCCCTGCGGGCCGGCACCATCTCGGCCCTGCAACTGCAAACCGACCAGGTCTCGCTGCGCGGCGCGGAGTACAGCCTGGTGCAGGCCCAGGGTAGCTACTGGAGAGCCCTGGCAGCCTTTTCGGTGGCAGCAGGACAGGACTTTACCGGCCTGGTGCGGGCAGCCAGTGGGCCATAGAGCGCTCTTCGCATATTTTAAGGCATTTGACTTCGAGAAGCTTTGCCCTGACAAAGCAGTAGCCGCCCGAATGGGCGACTACGTTTTTGAAGCCCACGCACAGGGTGGGACTGGTCGTGAGCTTCTCCTTCTGGTTTGGCACCCCTCACCCACCTCCGCCAGCCGCTGCCTCAGTTCCCACTCCACCAGGGCATAGACCAGCAGCGCCAGCCCCATCACCCACTGCCTCAGGTTTGGGTGGTGATCCCGGCTGTACCCTCGCACCAGGCGGATGGCTCCCTGTCCTTTGATCCCCGCCCGTGCACATGGGAGGGGTGCGGAATGTTGGACTGAAAAGCGCGGTAATTTTGCAAAAAAGAACCTCGAGCCCCGTTGGGGAGGCTCGAGGCGAGAGTCCTAAAAACGGCAACTGGTACGAACCAGCGTACCCCCCACGCGGAAGCTACCCAGGCCACTTCGATCCAACTCCCAGACATACGGCCCACCCGCGTACGTCCGCACCGGAGATGTTCGGGTTAGGGCCAGGGTCTGGAAGGCGTTGTCGTAGAACACCCGAACAGTGTTGTTATCGACGTAGTTGACTACCAAACGCCCGCCATTGCAGCTATAGGTGTAAGTGTCGGGCCTGGGAGGGGTAATGATTATAGGCTGAGGGTCGGTCACGGTGATTGGCCCGGGCTCGTCTTCTACCAGAAGAATGCATGAAGAAAGGGCCAGCAAAAGACCTAACAGTGAAAGGGTGCGAAGCATGTTTCTCCTAGGGGCAGTTATCTATCACAAAAGCGGGGCCGAGGGTGATGATGCGGGGAGTGCCAATGGTCGGGCGTACCCTGATCTCCACGTAGGTTCTACCGATGATAGAAGGGGTTGTTACTGGTGTGGGGTTGACGATGATAGTCTGAGGGGTCACGCTAAGCGGGGCGGTATTAGCCGGTACATTGTAGGTCACGGTGACGGTACGGGTTGTTGTATCGTTGCGGGGGTCGCTGGCATCGAATGACACTAAACCGGCTGTATCTCTGCTGGCGAAACCCTTGAGGTAAGAGTCCCAACCCTCCAGCAAGTTCGGGTCGTTGTAGCGGAAGGTGTAGCCAATCAGGGTCGTTTTGTTGTCACAGACATAATAAACGGGGTTGCTTGGATTTCCGTTCCAGTAGCTGGTGGCATAACTTGCATTGGTTACCTGAAGCCCACCGACAACCATGATGCAGCTTGAGAGTCCAAATGTAAGCACCAGGGCCGCCAATAAATAAAAAAGCCGCTTGTGTCTCATAGTTCCAGAGTACCACACAGGCTTGGTTTTTATGTCCCGCTGCTAGAAAGTTCAAGCAATGCTAAAGACGGCCTTCTCGACATTAAGAGTCTGTGGATAGACTGAACTGGCAAAAAGACATAGCCTAGTCTCAAGAGAACTCTGAGGTGAAACATGAACCGAACTTTACTGCTGATATTGGCCCTTGTAACCAGCGTTGCGATGGCCCAGCTTCGTCCACAGTCTATTATCGTCAACCCCAACCCCCCCACCGACCTCCAGGTGCGGGTCTGGGTCGACAAAGATCCCGCCAAGACCAGCAACCCGGTGTACCAGTTCGGCGAGCCCATCGTCATCAGCGTATCGGTCACCCAGCCTGCTTACGTCTACTTGTTTAGCGTCAACTCCCTGGGTCAGATCAGCGGCATACTGCCCAACGCTTTCGAGCAAAACAACTTTTTGGCCGCGGGCGAAGTTCGCAGCTTCCCCAGCCCCGGCGCACGCTACAGCTTCACTGTAGAACCCCCGGCAGGTCAGGACAGGGTGCTAGCGGTTGCCAGCCGCCGGCCCCTTGATGTTTCTGAAATTATCGACATCCAGACCGGACGGGCCCGCATCCAGGGCATAGATAACCTGGCTCGCTCTTTGTCTATCGTGGTCACGCCCATTCCCCAACTGGATTGGGTAAGCGACGAAGCGTACTACATAGCGCAGCAAGTGGTGCCTCCTCCTCCACCCCCGCCTCCGGCCCTGGGTACGCTGGTGGTAGACTCCATGCCCAGTGGGGCCGACATCCTTATCAACGGCCTGTTGCGGGGCCGCACCCCGGCCACCTTTAGTCTGAACCCCGGCAACTATACCATTGAGCTGCGCCGCTTAGGCTACCAGCCTTACCGAACCAGTATCAACATCCCCGGTGCAGGCACCTTCCGGGTATTTGCCAACTTGCAACCCGAGGCCCCCACCACCGGCACCCTGGCCATCAGCTCCAATCCCAGCGGGGCCCAGGTCTTGATAGATGGCCGGGTGGTGGGCAATACCCCCCTCAACCTCACCCTGCGGCCTGGGCGCTACACCGTTGTGCTGCGGCTCAGGGATTACCAGGACTTCCGCACCTCGGTAGTGGTGCAGGCGGGTCGGGTGACCAACGTTTTTGCCAGTTTGGTAGCCTTCACGCCGCCCCAACCACAGCCGCCCATCGTAGTACCTGTACCACCGGTGCCTACCGGACGGATCACTTACGTATGTGAGGGAGGCCGACTGGTCGTTAACTGGGTTAGTGGCAATCAGGTGCAGGTTTTCTACGACAACGACTTCCAGACTTTAGGCCTGGTGCAAACCACACCCGAACTGGTTTATAGCAACAACACCTACACCTGGCGTTTTGGTGGTGGGGTGGGGTCTTTCGTTGCTCGAGGGGTGACGGTTCGTACCGGTTGCAGGCCACAAAACTGAGCCCCTTTTGTTGGGGCTCGAGGTTTGGTGATGCAGTTTTTTAAGATGCAGCTGCCTGCCCCAGTGGGTAAAGCAGGCCACTGAGCTTCAGGCCAGCAGGATGGGCCGCTCGAGGTAGTACGCCACCCGCTCCAGGAGCTTCCCGGCGTGGTCGGCATCCATTGGGCCCGAAAGCGAGAGCAGGGCATGGCCCCCGCTGGCCCGGCCCAGGGTAAGGGCAGCGGTACCGGGGAAGATCACCTGGTCGAACGCACTATCCACCAGTGAGAGCACCACCAGGCCCTCGGCGGGGTCGGAGGCCATGCGCAAGGAGTCCAGCGCCCCCCGCAGCGACTGAGAGGGGGCTACCCGCAGGCTCTTGAGTTCGTCGCCCTCGAGGCTGCCTTTGGTGGGGCGCAGGGGGGTTTGGGTGTCGGCCAGGGCTTTGTCCACCGCGCGGTAGAGCAAGGGGTAGAGCCCCACCTCCATCCGCCAGGCCTCGCTCAGGGTCTGGGCGGCGTTCTGGGCAGGGCCAATCTCCACCAGGCGCTGCCAGGCCTGTACCCGCAGCATTTTGGGGCCGGGGGTGGCTTCGGCAGGGGCAACGGCAGCGCTGGTAGTGGTGGGAGTGGGTGCCGGGGGCACTGCGGGTTCGGGCGCGGGGGGAGTCAAAGGCCCTGCCGAGGGAGGCGGCGCCGGTTCTTGCTCCAGAGGCATCTGGGGCATCTCCTGCGCTGCGGGTGGAGCTACCTGCTCTGTGGGAGCAGCCGGAGGGGCTTCCACTGGCGGCTGATACGCGGGGGCCGGGGGAACCACCGGTTCGGGGGTGTTGCTGAAGCTCATCCCCGCCTGCAAGGGGCTGGGGGGTGGGGTGGGCACCTCGGGGGTGGTCACGACCTCCTGGGTTTCCCAAATAAGCTTGGGGGCGGTGCTGGGGGGCTCGAGCTCGGTCTCGGTGGGGAGAGGCGGCAGGCCTGCCAGCTCGGGGTTAACCTCGGGCACGGGAGCAACCGTTGGGAGGGGTTCTGGCTCCTCCCATTGCAGCGTGGGCAGGGGCTCGGTAGCAACCAGCGGCTCGGGCTCGTCGAAGTCCGGAACCAGGGAGGGCTCAGGGGCTAGCGTGGGTGCTTCCTCAAAGGCTTCGGCGGCAGGGGGTACCGGGGGGGGTGGGGTGTCCAGGTCGAGATCGAGGTCAAACTCGATATCGTCCATGGTGGGCGCCCCCGATAGGGGAGACGTAGGCGGTGGGGGAGAGGAAGCAGGTGGTGTGGTGGCCGGTGGTGGGGGCACCAGGTCACCTAGCTGTACCCCCTCCTTCTGCAAGGCCGCCTGGGCCTGGGCCATATCGGGGATGGCGCCCGGTGGGGGGGCCATTTCTTCGGGGGCCGGGGGTAGGTTGACTTCACCCGCCATCACCCTTGCCAAAAAGGCCAGAATATCTCGCTCGACCACCGTACCATCGGGGCCGGTGCCCTTAATCTGACGCCAATCTATGCCGTTTTCTTCCGCCAGACGACGGGCCAGCGGGGTGATTTTGACTTCGCTCATGCTTTCTACATCATAGCGCAGAAGTGGCGAGTTTCACGTGCATGCGCGCAAAGAAGCAATACTATAGGCCAAATTGCTTGATTTTATCGTTCAAATTAGGCGTTACGGATTCTCCAGAGGGGTATGGTTTTCCGGGCCGGCAGGTATAACTGAAGGGTATGGAAACCCGTTTTGCAGCCCTGTTGACCGAGTACTGCCTGGACTTGCAGCCCGGCCAGACGCTTCTGATTGAAGCCGAACCGGCCGCGTTGCCTCTGCTCGAGGCCCTGCAGGAGGTCGTCTTGCAGCGCGGCGCTTACCCCATTGTGCAGCTCTTTCCGGCGGCCACCTCGAGGCCCTTTTTCCTGCATGGAGGTGAGTGGTTGAACCAGCCCCCGCTCCCACAGATGCGCCTGATGGAGCACGTAGATGCCAGCCTGCGCATCGAGAGCGCCCAGAACCCCCTCGAGCTCTCTGAGGTGCCCCCGGCGCGGCTGGCCCAGTTTCGGGCCGGCTGGCGGCCCTACCAGCAGATGCGAGCCCGCAAGCGCTGGTGCCTGACCCTCTACCCTACGGCCGGTTATGCCCAGCAGGCGAGTATGTCCACGGCGGGCTTTCGGGCCTTTGTGGAGCGGGCCATGTACCTCGACCGCCCCGACCCGGTTGCGGCCTGGCGTGAGTTGTCGGTCTTCCAGGCAGCCCTTATCGAGCGCTTACAAAAGGTCAAGGAAATCCGCATCCAGGCCGAGGGAACCGACCTGCGGCTATCGGTAGAAGGGCGCAGCTGGATCAACTCCGATGGCAGACGCAACATGCCCAGTGGAGAGGTTTTTACCGGCCCCCTCGAGACCTCTGCCGAAGGCCAGGTAAGCTTCAACCTGCCGGTAGTGGTTTCGGGGCAACGGGTGGAGGGGGTGCGCCTGCGCTTTCGGGAAGGGAAGGTAGTCGAGGCCAGCGCTCGAGCAGGGGAGGCGTATTTGCATAAGATGCTCGAGGCCGACCCCGGCGCGCGCTACCTGGGCGAGCTGGGCATTGGCGCCAACTTTGGCATCAACCAACCCACCGGCCTGATCCTCTACGACGAAAAAATCGGTGGCACGGTGCATCTGGCCCTGGGGCAAAGCTACCCCGAGACCGGCGGCACCAACACCTCCTCGATCCACTGGGACTTGATTCTGGATTTACGCCAGGGGGGTCGGATACTGGCCGATGGCAAGGTGCTGCAAGAAAAGGGGCAGTTTGTGGGTTTGTGAGGGTTGCGGTTCAATCGGCGCATTTGGGCTGTATTCCTCCCAGAAGCTAAAAAAAAGCCGCCCGTTCTCAGGCGGCTTTTGGTGTGAGGCTCGAGTTCAGGCCTTTTCTTTGTCCTTGTCTTCTTCCAGGCTGAGCTGGCTCAGCAGGTCGCCGAACACGTCGCCGAGCTTAACGTTGGTGTTGGAGGCCGCAACCACGTTGGGGTCGTAGTTGGTGTAGGCGGCTGCGCCAGCGGAACCCCCGTAGTCGAAATCGCGCTCGCGGCCACGCCCTTCACGCGAGCCACCCTTGCCCTTGGGACGCTTGGGACGTTCGCCCCCCTTGCCTTCACGGCGGCCCTTGCGGCCTTCGCCCTCCTCGTCGCCGGGGATGCTGACCGCCTGAGGGGGTGGGGTCAGGAGGCGCTTGCGCGAGAGGCTGATGCGCTGCTCCACGGGGTCAATCTGAAGAATGGCGGCCTCGACTTCGTCGCCCTTCTTGAATAGCTCGGAGGGTTTCTCGACGCGTTCATAGGCCAGCTCGGAGACGTGAATGAGCCCTTCGATGCCCGGCTCGATCTCCACAAACACCCCAAAGTCGGTCAGGCCCGTGACCTTGCCCTTGACCGGGGTACCGGGCGGGAAGCGGTCGGGCAGGCTCTTCCAGGGGTCGGGCTGGGTTTGCTTCAGACCCAGCGAGAGGCGGCGCTCGGCGGGGTCAATGCGCAACACCTGGGCTTCGACCTCCTGGCCTTCTTTCAGGATTTCGCTGGGGTGCTTGGGGCGCTTGGTCCAGGACAGCTCGGAGATGTGGATGAGGCCCTCGAGGCCCGGCTCTACCTCCACAAAAGCCCCGAACTGGGTCAGGCCCACCACCTTGCCGGTTAGCTTGGAGCCGATGGGGTAGCGCTCCGAAACGGTCAGCCAGGGGTCTTGGGTCAAGGCCTTCATGGAGAGGTTGACCCGCTCGCGCTCGGTGTCCACCGAGAGCACCTTGGCCTTCACGGTCTGGCCTTTGTGCACCACGTCCTTGGGGTGGTTGAAGCGGCCCCAGGTAATCTCGCTGCGGTGTACCAGGCCATCCACGCCGCCCAGGGCCACGAACACGCCAAACTCGGTGACTTCGACCACCTGGCCCTCCACAATGTCGCCTTCTTTCAAGCTGGATAATATCTGCTGACGAGCGGCTTTTTGCTCGGTTTCCAGCACGGTGCGGCGCGACAGGATGATCCGGCCCTTCTTGCGATTGAGTTCGATAATTTTGACCAGGAAGCTCTGACCGACATACTCGTCGAGCTCCGGGGTGCGCTTGAGGTCTACCTGGCTGGCAGGCAGGAAGGCGCGAATGCCTTCGACCGTAGCGACCAGACCCCCCTTGACCTTTTCTTTCACCTCCACCATCACCGGCTCGCCCTGGTCGAACAGGGCCTGCACCTTGACCCAGCTCTGGTCGGCCTCGGCCCGCTTCTTGGAAAGCACCACCTGGCCGTTCTCGAGGTCGGCCCGCACCACATAGGCGGTCACGCTATCGCCGGGCTTGAGCAGGTTCTTCAGCTCTTCTTCGGAGAGCGGCTCCTCGGTGAGCTGATTAAAGGGGATGATGGCTTCGGTGCGCGCGCCAATGTCTACCATTACACCGTCGTTGGTGATGAGCACCACCGTACCGGTGATGACCTGGCCGCGCTGCACGGTCTTCTCGAGGCGAGCCTCTGCGTCTTGCAGGGCCTGCTCCATGCTAAAAACTTGGGGCTCTTTTCCAGTTTCCACTGGAGTCTGGGTAGCTTGGTCTTCCATTCGCCTGTTTCCTCTCTGCCTTTACCTTCTATCGCGCCAAAATTTCCGCCCAGATTGCTCTGGGTTTGGTTTGGAGATGGTCTGCGCGACGGGTTGCCTCCCCAGGGGTCTTAAACCCTAAGCTGAGACATACCTGTTAGTTATAGCACAGGTTTCTGGGTTTGTCCAACACGGTCTAACCCAATTGAACTCGTACAGATACTCAGTCCAGGGCGCAGTTTCTCATACTTCATTCGGCTGACAAAAGTCACAGGTTGAAAGTTTGTTGAGGGCACGTCATGGGCCATGGCGTTGATGGCTGACCGGCTATGAACCGTGGGTTTTTTCAGCTATCAGCGTTTGGCTATCCGCTACCGTGCTAGAGCTTGTGTCCCTCAGGCGCATGCCCCTCCACCCAGTGTGATCCATCGGGCAGGAATTCCTTCTTCCACACCGGCAAAATTTGCTTGACCCGCTCAATGGCGTAGCGGCAGGCCTCGAAGGCTTCAGGGCGGTGGGGAGCCGAGACCACAATCAGAATAGAGCCTTCGCCAGGTATCACCCGGCCCAAACGGTGCCACAGGGCCACCCGGCCCAGCACCCAGCGCTCGCGCATCTCGGCGATGATTTGTTGCATGACCCTCTCGGCCATGGCCGGATAGGCCTCGTACTCCAGATGGGTCACGGCAAGGCCCTTGTTGGGGCTGCGGGTGGTGCCCAGAAAACTGACCACGGCCCCATAGGGGTCATCCGAAGCCCAGTCCACCCAGGGTTGCACGGCCAGAACTTCGTGGGTCAGGCCAAAACTGTCGTTGCCCTGCACGCTGCTTGCTAGAAGAGAAGCCGAGGAACCGCCCGATATGGGTGGCAAAAAGGCCAGCTCATCCCCTTCCTGGAGGGGGTCGCCGGGCTGGGCCAGCCGTTCGTTGATGGCCGCCAGCCCCCCCGAGAGTTGCAGGGAGTACTGCTGCTCCAGCAGGGCTTTGGCATCGGCCACCGTCGAACCGGCAGGGAGGTCGAGCTCGAGCCGGGCCTGCCCGGCCTGCTCACGGAAAAGGGCAAATAGCAACACCTGAACACGCATAGTTTTGATTGTCCAGGCTCTGGCTCCTAGTGTCTAGTCCAAAACTCGAATCGCTGATGCGGCTCACTTCCCCATGTAGGCCTGGCTCATGGTGAAGGCTACCGAGAGGGCCCTCTCGTAGCGCATACGCAGCGGGCCCAGAAGGGTCAGTTCACCGACCCGGTCGTTTGCCTGGATTCCAGCCTGTACCAGTGAGAGCCCTTCGTCCTCGCCGACCCGGACGTTCACACCGCCGGGAGGGGTGAGGATAGAGTCGCTGGGGGCCTCAAAAACTGCTAAAGCCTGGCGTAAAAACAGGGGGTTCTGGGCCTCCGGCTCGCTCAGCAACAACCCCATTCCTTCGCGGTATTCCTCCTGGCTGCCCTGTGCAAACGCTCTGCGAATGGATTCGTACAGCTCCATCATGGCAGGTGTGCTGGCCGTCACGGGCTGGGTTGCTCTGAACAAGCGCTGTTCTGCTTCACTCAGCTGGGCTTCTGTGGGGGTGAAGGAGAGGTCGAGACGGGCCTCGCGCACCCGCCCACCCTCCAGAACCGCTACCGCCAGCACCTTGCCCGGTGTCAGATTGGAAAGGTGCACCTGCAACAGTTTGGGGGCGCGCTGGGACTTGAGCCGCAGCATGGCCGGATAGCCAGAAAGCCTTGAAGACACCTGCACCAGCAAGGCTTCACGCCTCGAGCCCGCGTCTTCCAGTACCTGGGCCAGCTTGTCCAGTGTGGCCTGGGGTAGGGGGTTGGGCGGCAGCTTGGACAGGGCGTAGTGCTGGAACCCGGTTCGCGTGGGGATGCGACCTGCCGAGGTATGGGGTTTGCCGATCAGCCCTTGTTGCTCGAGTTCAATCAGCTCGTACCGGATGGTAGCGGGCGACAACGACAGCTGCTCCGCCAGTACGCTCGAGGGTACCGGAGTCTGGGTCTGGATATAGCTATCCACCAGCAGATGCAGAATGCGTCGTTGCCGCTCGGTCATGTTCAACCTTCAGTTTAGAACCAAACCGGTCGTCTGTGGTATGGCGGGTTGCATTGTGGGGCAATTCGCAATGCCACGCCATCCCTGCTGCGCAAGTTCGTAACGAAGGTCTAAAACATACCATCTGCCAAATGTTCGGCCAGAACCTAATCAAGTTGTACTGCGTTGAAGCAGCACAAAATGCAAAATAGCGCCCAATTATTCGACATTTTTCCGCGTGTTTGTGAAAAACGTCATCAAATTTATGTACATTTGTCACTAAAACGATTGACAATATGCAAAACCTTAGGTAGTCTCATGCCCAGGAGGTGAAAGGTTGATGAAAAACCTTCGACTACCGATATTCCTGGGGGCCATGCTGCTGGGCCTGGCTCTTGCCGAAGACCCTGAGTTCAGTGCAGCCGACACCGCTTGGATGCTGGTGGCCACGGGTCTGGTGCTGCTGATGACCCCGGCCCTGGCCTTCTTCTATGGGGGGCTGGTGCGCTCCAAAAACGCCCTCAACACCATGATGATGAGCTTCTCGGCGCTGGGCTTTGTGGCGGTGGCCTGGGCCTTGCTGGGATACACCCTGGCGCTTTCGGGCGACGGCAACTTTATCGGCGACCTGCGCTACCTGTTCCTGAACAACGTGGGTATGGAGAACAAGGGGGCCATCGCGTCCATCACCATTCCCCACATGCTCTGGATGATCTTCCAGGGCACCTTTGCCATCATTACTGCCGCGCTGGTCTCGGGCGCAGTGGTGGAGCGGATGCGCTTCCCGGCCTTTTTGCTCTTCATCACGCTCTGGAGCCTCTTTGTCTATGCGCCCCTGGCCAAGTGGGTCTGGGGCGGCGGCTTCCTGGCCGACCTGGGGGCCTGGGACTTCGCCGGCGGCACGGTGGTGCACATCAACTCCGGCATTGCCGCGGTGGTAGCGGCCCTGGTACTGGGGGCGCGTAAGGATTTCGGGCGGCAGGCCATCCTGCCCCATAATGTGCCCTTTGTGCTGCTGGGGGCGGCCCTGCTCTGGTTCGGATGGTTTGGTTTCAACGCCGGAAGCGCCTGGGCGGCTAGTTCAACCGCAGGGCTGGCCCTGGTCAACACCATCCTGGCTCCGGCGGCCACCATTGTGGTCTGGTCGCTGATTGACCTGACGCGGACGGGCCGGGTAACCGCGGTGGGGCTGGCCACGGCCATTGTGGTGGGTCTGGTGGTGATTACCCCAGCCGCCGCGTTTGTCTCGCCCTTCTTTGCCCTGGTGATGGGCGCAGTCGGGGCCTTCCCGAGCTATTACGTGCTGCTGTGGCGGGCCAGGAGCGGTATGGACGACTCGCTCGATGTGTTTGCTGCGCACGGGGTGGGCGGTATTACCGGCGCTATTCTGACCGGGGTGTTTGCCCAGAAGTCGGTTAACGGTTTGTTCGACGGACTTATTGCGGGCAACCCGGCCCAGGTGCTGATTCAAGCCTTTGCGGTGCTGATTGCGGTGGTCTATAGCGGCGCCATCACCTTCGTGCTGCTGAAGCTGGTGGGGGCTATCACGCCGCTCAAAGCATCGATCAAGGATGAAGGGGTGGGTATGGACATCACCCAGCACGGCGAAGAAGCCTACACCAGTGGCGAGGGTGCCATCCTGGTTAGGAGCGAAGCCCCCATGCCAGTGGCCAGAACCAAGCCTGTAGGTGGCACCGATTAAGGAGAATTGCGATGAAACTGATTGTGGCCATCGTTCGGACTGAGAAGCTCAACGATGTGTTGGAAGCTCTTTTCAAGGCCGAGGTGCGGGGCCTTTCGATCAGCCGGGTACAGGGTCACGGCGGCGAGACCGAGCGGGTCGAGACCTACCGGGGCACCACCGTTAAGATGGAGCTCTCGGAAAAGGTGCGCCTGGAAATCGGCGTCTCCGACCACTTTGTCGAGCCCACTGTGCGGGCCATTCTGGCGGGTGCCCGCACCGGCGAGGTAGGGGACGGCAAAATTTTCGTGCTGCCGGTGGAGAAGGTGTACCGTATCCGCACCGGCGAGGAGGATACCGCAGCCGTCACCCCGGTTTCGTAGGGCAAGAATAGAGGTCTTCTCACAAAAACCGAGCATCCGGGACTATGAGTCCTTTGTCCTGGACAACAAAGTGGCCGCCCATCGGGGCGGTCACGTCTGTGAAGGGAGTAACGGAAATCAGGTGGGCAAGACCTGTTTTATTGACCATACTATTTTTTCAAAAAATACCGATCGTGCTTCTGCAAAGTTCGTCGCAGCTAGTTCAGCCACCGGCTGCGCTGATAAGGGCAGCGGGCCATTTCAGGGCATTTGCGCCTGCCCTGGCGCAGGGCGGCCACTTCAGCCGGGTTGAGTACCTCCTTGCAGACCGTGCATTTCTCGGTGGCCTTGCGGGGCACTGGGCGCATACCCAGGGGGCGGAAGCGGGCCCACAGACGAGCGGGCAATACCCCCCGCAGCACCCGAAAGAGGAAATAAACCACCAGGCCGAGTAAGAGTGCGGCAATCAGAACGTCCATCCCGACGATTGTACGCTTGCTTATCGGCCCAGGAGCATAGCACAAGCCTCTTTCGGGTATCTCAAGAATCCGCTTTGAGACCGTTGATTGGAAGACACAACAACGGGAGTGGCTTTGACGCCAATCGTTAGGTATTCCGGCTGTTGGACGGCCCAATTGCGGCATCTGCTCTTGTCTTCTTGTGAAGGAAGGAGCATATTGAGCAGGTTTGGGGTTGTGCTCTATGTTTGCCCGCCTTGCCCGCTTCGTGACCCGGTATCCGCTACAGGTTATTGTCGTTTGGATCCTGGTGGTCCTGCTGGCCATTCCGGCGGCTCGCATGGCTCCCGGGCGTCTGGCGGCAAACGCGAGTGATGTGAAAAACAGCGAGGCCCAAAAGGTCACGCAAATCTATACCGAACATTTTGCCCAAATATCGGTAGACCGTACGGTGCTGGTGAGCGAGTCCAGCCTGCCCGAAAGCGACCCCCGGTTTCGAGCGGTTTACAACCAGCTAATCGCCCGAATCCAGGGCCTCGAGGGGGTGGTGCGCCTGAGCCGCTATGATGCGGAGAGCCCCTTGCAACAACAAAGCCCCGACGGCAAGATTACCGCTACCTTGCTGGACACCCGCCTCGAGAACGGCGAGGCCGTAATCGAGGCCCTGCGGCGCGAGGCCAGGGCAGCCCAGACCCCCGAGATTCGCTTTTACGTGACCGGGGCCACTGCCGTCACCAAGGACTTCTTGCACCTGCTGGAAGCCGATGTCAAGCGCAGCGAACTGATGGCCCTGCCCCTGACCGGGCTGGTGCTCTTGCTGGCCTTTGGGGCGCTGGTAGCCACCGGGCTGCCCCTGATGGTGGGGGTGGTGGCCATCACCACCGGCCTGGCCTGCTTGTTTTTCCTCACGTATTTGGGCGAAGTGAGCAGCTTTGCCCTTTCGGTGATCACCATGCTTTCGCTGGGGGCGGGCATTGACTACGCCTTGCTGATGGTCAACCGCTTCCGCGAAGAGCTGGCCTCGGGGCGCTCGGCGCAGGCGGCGGCGGCCATCACTACCCAGACCGCCGGGCGGACGGTGGCCTCGAGCGGACTGGTGGTGGCCATCGCGATGGGGGCCATGCTGGTGCCCGACCTGACCTTCATCCGCTCGATGGGGGTGGGCGGGGTGATGTCCATTACCCTGACGGTGCTGGCCTCGATTACCTTGCTCCCGGCCATCCTCACGATGCTGGGCGAGCGGGTGAACTCCCCGCGTCGCCTGGCCTTCAAACCCACCAGCAGTGGGCAGGTGAGCCCCTTCTGGGGCCGCTGGGCCGGGGTGGTGATGCGGCGTCCCTGGATGTGGGCGTTTGCCGTGGTGGGGCTGCTCTTAGCCCTAGCCTGGCCGGCCACCCAGATGAAGCTGGGCTATACCGGGGCTTTTGGGTTGGGCCCGAATGTGGAGTCGCGCAAGGGCCTCGAGCTGATCCGGCAGATGGGGCTGGGGGGCACCCTGGATGCCTTTGAAATCCTCCTGGATCTGGGTGAAGAAGGCTTCACCCCCGAGAACCGGGCCCGCTGGCGCGACCTCGAGCAGCGCCTTTCGGCCTGGCCCGAGGTGCGGCTGGTGGTCTCGCCCTTCCTGGCCGGGCGGCTCTCGAGCCAGGGTGGGTTTGCCGAGCTGGTGGGCCTCTCCAGCCAGTACGTGAGCCAGAACCGCCGCTACCTGCGCCTGACGGTGATTCCCCGCGATGCCGTACAGGCCCCCCGTATTCCCGAGTGGTATGCCAGGCTCAAGCAGGAAGCCCGGAACGCGGGCTTCGAGCGGGTGCTGCTGGGCGGTGCGCCGGTGGGCTCCATGGAGTTTACCCAGGCCCTGGTGGGGGCCACGCCAGCAGCCATCGGGACGGTCTTTGTGGCCACTTTTCTTTTGCTGGCGGTGGCCTTCCGCAGCCTCTTGATTCCCCTCAAGTCCATTTTGATGAACACCCTTACGGTGGGGGCGGCTTATGGGGTTATTACCCTCATTTTCCAGGAGGGCCTGGGCGCCGGACTGGTGGGGGCACCTACCGATGTGGGCGGCATAGATAGCTCGCTCCCCATCCTGCTCTTTGCCGTAATTTTTGGCCTCTCGATGGACTATGAAATCTTTTTGCTCTCCCGCGTTCAGGAGGCCCATCTGGCCGGGCTGGATACCCCCCAGGCGGTGCGGTATGCCCTCGAGCGCACCGCCGGGGTAATCACCAGTGCGGCCCTGATCATGATTATTGTCTTCTCGGCCTTCGTCTTTGGGCAGGTGGTGGCCAACAAGACCATCGGACTGGGTCTGGCGGTGGCGGTCTTGCTGGATGCGACCCTGGTGCGGTTGGTGCTGGTGCCCGCGGTGCTGGTACTCGCGGGCCGGTGGAACTGGTGGCTGCCGGAGTCGCTCCGCCGGATGATGCCCAAGATGAGCCTGGAATCGTAGTTCACGAATGGCTGGACAGGTATTTTTGGAAGCCTTCCAGGGCGGGGTGTAGGGCCGCCAGGGGCAGCACCCCCAGCTTGACCAAAGCCCCCCCACCTCTGGCCCCCAGCGGCTTCAGCACGGCGTCCCAGAGGGCCTGCAAGTCTTCGTGGCGGCTCGGATGCTTGAGCAGCACATAACGGGCTTTGTCCTCGGCCTGGGCGAGGAGCAGGGCCAGCACCCCAGGCCACTCCGCCAGCCGCTTGCCCACCATGTCCAGCACGGCGTTTGGAACCAGGGCCCCGATGGTCAGACCGGGGAACTCGGTGAGCAGTTCGCGCATGAGGCGCTCGGCCAGCTCGTCTTTGAGGGCGGCATTTTCGGCCCGTACCCGGTACCACTCGCCGCGCATATTCTCGATGGGCTTTTCCAGTTCCAGCAGACCCGAGCTAAACCGCTCACCCAGCCGCGTGAGCAGGCGGTGCTCCTGGTCGAAAAGCTCCAGAGCCTCCCAGCCTGCCACAAAGTAGATGCGCGTACCGCCCTTGTAGCGCTCGAATTTGGTGATTTTGATGGGGCCCGCCTCGCCGGTGTGGGCCACGTGCAGGCCCCCGCAGGCCACCTTGTCCCAGTGTTCAATTTCCACCACCCGGATGGTGCCCGTTACCTTGGGCGAACGACGCAGGCCGTGGGCCTCGGCCTCGGTGTGGTCAATAAAGTAGGTGCGTACCGGGGTGTTGGCATACACCGCCCAGTTGGCCAGGGCCTCAGCCTGGCGAACGGTTTCCTCGGCGGGTTCGCCGTCGAAGTCCATGGTGCAGACGGGGCTGCCCATGTTGACCGCCACCACATTCCAGCCTGCGGCCCGCAAAAATGCCTGCCCCAGCATGTGCTCGGCGGTGTGGCGCTGCATGTGTCGGTAGCGGCGCGTCCAGTTGAGCTTTCCCACTACGTTTTGTCCTTCGGAGAGGGGGCCTTCCAGCCGGTGAATCACGCTGCCGGTGGCCTTGGCATCCTCGAGCACCTCCACCACTGCCACCCCGTTTAGGGTGCCGGTATCGCAGGCCTGGCCCCCAGCGGTGGGGTAGAAGAGGGTCTGATCCAGCACTGCATAGTGCTTTGTGCCCTCGCTCCAGGCCCGTACTACCCGGGCCTCGAACTCGCTGGCATAGGGTTGTTCCCAGTACAGCCGCATTCTTTCAGACTTTCCGCAAAAGGCTTTTATTGGGGCCGATTGGTTTTCTGAAGTACCCAGGGCTTTGGCAAACCATGCAAGTGCCCTAAGCCCCGCCCAGGTTGGGCTTAATCTTGGGCACGATACGCGGGGGCTCTTTTTCTTCCTTGTCCTTGGGCGGTTCGCTGGGGGGCTCGAGGCTCTCCAGAGTCTTGCCCTCCACCACCCGCACAAACTCCTCGGCGTTCAGGGTTTCGCGCTCGAGGAGCGCCTGGGTAACGCGCTCGAGTACATCTCTCTTCTCGGTCAGTAGCTGAAACACCTTGTCGTGTTGTTCTTGCAGTAACTTCTGCACCGCTTCGTCAATGCGCTTGGCGGTCTCTTCGGAGTACTGGCGGGTGTCATAGCCGCCCAGATAGGTGTCCTCGCGCACCTGATAGGCCACCATGCCAAAGTCGGGGTGCATACCCCACTCGGTAATCATGCGCCGGGCTAAGTCAGTAGCCTGGCGAAAGTCGTTCTCGGCCCCGGTGGTCACATCGTCAAACACCAGCTCTTCGGCAGCGCGGCCCGCCAGCGCCACGGCAATCTGGTCGGTCAGACGCTTCTTGCTCCAGTGCAGGGTGTCCTGGCGGTTGGGCATCATAAAGCCCATGGCCCGCCCGCGCGGCACAATGGTCACCTTATGCACGTTATCGGCATGCTCCAGGAAGTGTGCGGCCAGCGCGTGCCCGGCCTCGTGGTAGGCGGTTACCTCGCGGTCTTTTTGCGTCAGCACCATGCTCTTTTTGGCGGGCCCCATGATTACCCGGTCGGCGGCTTCTTCCAGGTCTTTCATGGTGATTTTCTTGCGGCTATCACGGGCAGCCAGCAGCGCGGCCTCGTTGAGCAGGTTTTCCAAATCGGCGCCCACAAACCCAGGGGTGCGCTTGGCCAGTAGGGCCAGGTCTACATCCTCGGCCAGGGGCTTGCCCTTGGCGTGAATTTTAAGAATCTGTTCACGCCCCTTTACGTCCGGCGCATCAATGGCTACCTGCCGGTCAAAACGGCCCGGGCGCAACAGGGCTGGGTCGAGCACATCGGGGCGATTGGTGGCCGCCATAATGATGATGCTGGTTTCCTTTTCGAAGCCGTCGAGCTCCACCAGGAGCTGGTTGAGGGTTTGCTCCCGCTCGTCGTTGCCACCCCCCACCCCGCCGCCGCGGCGGCGGCCCACGGCGTCAATCTCGTCAATGAAGATGATGCAAGGGGCGTGGCGCTTGGCGGTCTCGAACAGGTCGCGTACCCGGGCCGCCCCTACCCCCACGAACATCTCCACGAAGTCCGAGCCCGAAGCAGCAATAAAGGGCACCTTGGCCTCGCCCGCCACAGCCCGCGCAATATGGGTCTTGCCCGAGCCGGGCGGCCCCACCAGCAGCACCCCTTTGGGAATGCGGGCGCCCATCTCGTGAAAACGGGCCGGCGACTTGAGAAACTCCACGATCTCCTTGAGTTCTTCCTTGGCTTCCTCGCAGCCCGCCACGTCCTTGAAGTTGGTTTTGGGGGCTTCGGTCAACACTTTGGCGCGGCTTTTGGTAAAGCTGAAGGCATTGTCGCCCGAGGGGCCCCGGTTGCGGGAGAAAAAGAAAAAGATGGCTACCAGCAGGCCAATCAGGAGCATCGGGATCAGAAAGCCCAGCAAAGGATTATCCCGCCGGGGTGGGGCAATTTCTACCTGAATTTTTTTGTTGCCCCACTCGCGGATGGTGGTGGTGTCTATTGAGCCAGGGGCGAACGTCACATACTGGTCGCCGTCATCCCGTCGGGTTACATTGAGCTGCCGTCCATCTACCGCAATTTTGGCGACACGGCCCTGATCAATTTCGTTGAGGAAGGTGGTGTAGGCCACCTGATTGGTGGGCTGCTGATGGGCGGTCAGGCTAAAGGCCCAGGCCACCAGAATGGCAACGAGCAAGACAAACCAAAGGTTGAACGGCAGGCGGTTCATTGTTTTTCTAGCGTACAACCAATTGCCTATTCAAAGGTAGCCAAAAGAACCGTATTGCACCGTCGTAGAGATGTCCCTACACCTCCAGGTTTCTCGGAGGGATTGACCCCTGGTTCCCTCCCTACCGCGTAGGGAGGGCGGGGAGGGTTCCTCAACCGCTCGACTACACGAAGACGCTGCTCAGCAACCCCACCTAACCTCCCCTACAGCGTAAGGGAGGAACGAAAAGGCGTTTGCTACGGCTTCTGCTCGACATAGGTCGTGGCCTAGCTGCGTAACCCAACCACAATGGACACATCTGTACCGGCATTCCCAATGGTGATGCTTGGCCTCGAGATGGCCAGGCCCAGGCTGAAAAAGCCGAGAACTTGATATAACTACACTCAACTCTATTGACTATATGATTGACAAAAGCTATCCTATAGATCAGTGAGCCGTGCTTAGTGCGGCCAGCGGAGGATATATGGCAAAAGCCGTAGGAATTGACTTAGGAACCACCAACAGTGTCATCGCCATCATGGAGGGGGGCAGCCCGGTGGTGCTGGAGAACGCTGAAGGCGAGCGCACCACTCCCAGTGTGGTGGCGTACAAGGGCAGCGACCAGCTCGTAGGCCGGGTAGCGCGGCGGCAAGCTGTGCTGAACGCCGAGGGCACCGTATTCGAAATCAAGCGCTTTATCGGGCGTAGCTGGGATGAGGTGCAGGACGAGGTCAAACGCGTGCCCTACAAGGTCGTCAAGGGCCCCGATGGCGGGGTGCGGGTAGATATTCAGGGCAAGCTCTACACCCCTGAGGAAATCTCGGCCATGGTGCTGCGCAAGCTGGTAGACGATGCTAGCAAGAAGCTGGGTGAGAAGATTACCAAGGCCGTCATCACCGTACCGGCCTACTTCAACAACTCCCAGCGCGAAGCTACGGCCAACGCCGGGAAAATCGCGGGCCTCGAGGTCTTGCGTATCGTCAACGAGCCCACTGCCGCCGCGCTGGCTTATGGTCTGGACAAGAAGGGCCACGAAACCGTGCTGGTCTTTGACCTGGGCGGGGGCACTTTCGACGTGACGGTGCTCGAGATTGGCGAGGGGGTCTTCGAGGTGAAGTCCACCGCCGGTGACACCCACCTGGGCGGCTCCGACTTTGACCACGCCATTGTAAACTGGCTGGTAGAGGAGTTTAAGAAAGAGTCCGGCGGGGTAGACCTGAAAGCCGACCGGCAGGCTCTGCAACGCCTGATTGAGGCCGCCGAGAAGGCCAAAATTGAGCTATCGGCGGTCACCGAGACCACCATCAGCCTGCCCTTCATTGGGCTGGATCCGGTTAGTAAAACCCCCTTACACCTTGAGCGCAAGCTCACCCGAGCCAAGTTCGAAGAGCTCATTCAGCCCCTTCTCAAGAAGATTCGCGGCCCGGTCGAGCAGGCCCTGCGCGATGCGGGTTTGAATGCCAGCCAGATTGACGAGGTGCTCCTGGTGGGGGGCTCGACCCGCGTCCCGGCGGTGCAGCAGATTGTGAAGGAGATGCTGGGCAAAGAGCCTAACCGTAGCGTGAACCCCGACGAGGTGGTGGCCCTGGGGGCTGCCGTGCAGGCCGGGGTGCTGACCGGGCATGTGGAAGACGTGGTGCTGCTTGACGTAACCCCGCTCTCGCTGGGGGTGGAGACCAAAGGTGGGGTTTGCACGGTCTTGATTCCGCGCAACACCACCGTACCGACCCGCAAGTCGGAGATCTTCACCACTGCCGAACACAACCAGCCCTCGGTAGAGATTCACGTGCTACAAGGAGAGCGCCCCATGGCTGCCGATAACAAGAGCCTGGGCCGCTTCCGCCTGGATGGCATCCCGCCCATGCCTGCGGGGACGCCCCAGATCGAGGTCACCTTCGATATTGACGCCAACGGCATCCTGCACGCTACCGCCAGGGAGAAATCCACCGGCAAGGAAGCCTCCATTACCATCCAGAACACCACCACCCTCTCCGAGCAGGAGATTGAGCGCATGGTGAAGGAAGCCGAGGCCAACGCCGAGGCCGACCGCAAGCGCAAGGAACACGCCGACCTCAAGAACAACCTCGACACCGCCCGCATCCAGGCCGAGCGGGTGATGAACGAAAAGCAAAGCACCCCCGAGGCCAGGAGCCGTCTGGAAGCTGCGGTGAGCAAGGCCAAGACCCTGGTAGATACCGATGGTTCGGATGCCGATTTGCGCAGCGCCACCGAGGAACTGCTGGCAGCCTTGCAGGCCTACGAGCAGGGGGCGACCTCGAGCGCCGGCGCAAGTGGAGCCCAGAGCAGTGCGCAGAAGTCCGACGATGTGATTGATGCGGACTACAAACCAGCCGACTAAAGTTCTTTAGGCAGGGTGGGGAATGCTCGCATTTCCTGCCCTGGTTTTCCCCGGTTCTGCCGAGGTTTGACGATGGAAAACGAAAAAAACACAACCGAATCCACTGTGGAGCCAACACCGGTGGAACCCTCCGAGCTGGATCAGCTTAAAGGCGAGGTGGAGTTTTTGAAGGCCGAGCTCGAGGCTTCCAAAAACAAGTTCCTGCGCCTTTATGCCGACTTCGAAAACTACAAGAAGCGCATGGCTCACGAGCTGGAAGCCGCCCAGCGCAATGGCAAATTCGAGGCGGTGCGCTCGCTACTGGGGACGCTGGACGACCTCGAGCGGGCCCTGGGCTTTGCCAGCGTTAAGCCAGAAGACCTGATCCCCGGGGTCAAGACCGTTCTGGAAAACTTCACCCGCAACCTGAAAAGCCTGGGGGTGGAGGGTGTGCCGGGGGTGGGTTCCGATTTTGACCCACGCTACCACGAGGCCATCGGTGCAGTCGAAGGCGATGAAGGCAAGGTGATGCATGTGTATCAGCAGGGCTTCAGGTATGGCGACCTGCTGGTGCGGCCCGCGCGGGTGGTAGTAGGAAATGGTGTAAAGGAGGCAGAGAGCGAGCAGAGCGCAAAGAGCGAGAAGAACTAAGACCCTCTGCCCTCTGGGCTCGGCTCTCAGCTAGCTATGGCCTACAAGGACTATTACAAAATTCTCGGGGTCTCTAAAAACGCCTCTGAGGACGAAATCAAGAAGGCGTTCAAGAAGCTGGCCCGCAAGTACCACCCCGACGTTAGCAAAGAGCCGGGGGCCGAGGACAAGTTCAAAGAAATCAACGAAGCCTACACGGTTTTGTCCGACCCGGAAAAGCGCAGGTTCTACGATACCTACGGCTCGGCAGCCGGAAGCGGACACTGGCAGGGCCCCCCACCGGGGCAGGGTGGGTTCGGTGGTTTTAGCGGCAATGTGGGCGATTTTTCAGACTTCTTCCAACAACTCTTCGGCAACCTGGGGGGTCGGGGTGGTTTCGGAGGGTTTGGCGACTTATTCGAGGCGGTGCCAGGCCGGGTAGCAGGCGATCTGGAAGCCGAACTCCCCCTGGCCCTGGAGGAAGCCTACCGGGGTGGCGAAAAAACCATCTCTATTGGCCCCGAGCGTATTACCGTGCGGATTCCGCCGGGGGTGCGGGAGGGCCAGAAAATTCGCCTGGCCGGAAAGGGCCGCGCCGGGGGCGACCTGTACCTGCACATCAGGCTGCAATCCCGGCCCGAGATGCGCTTGGAAGGCGACGACCTCCACACCGTGGTGGAGGTGCCCGCGCCCATTGCCGTGGTGGGCGGCAAGGTGCGGGTGCAAACCCTCGATGGCCCCGTCGAAATGACCATTCCCAAACGTACCCAGGCTGGGCGTAAGCTGCGCCTGGCGGGTAAGGGCTGGCCCCGCAAGGACAAGAGCCGGGGAGACCAGTACGCCGAAATTCGCATCACCATTCCGACCAGTCCAAGCCCCGAAGAAGAGCGCTTGTACGCTCAACTGGCCGAGTTGCTGAAGGTTCGGTAGATTTAGACCATTTTTTCTGAGCCTTTTGCATATCGTGGGCACGGTGGAGTAGGGGACAGGGGTTAGAGGGTAGGGCAAGGCGTTTGAAATCCGTAACCTACCTACTGTCAACCACTCCCATCTCGTGCATTGCTGAACAACGAGTATTCGGCTGAAGCCAGGGTGAGCACTGTCAGGTGCTTTCCGCGACCTCTTCTAAACCTGGTTGCGGGGCCGCTCTACGACGTTGGAGAGCAACAAAGCCCCAATCCCAAAAACGGCTGCCTGGGCAATCCAGCCCAGGGCGTAGTTGTTGCTGAAATCTACCAGCAAGCCAAACAGGGGGGGTGCAGAGGCGATGCCAATCGAAGTAAAAAGCAGGCCGAACCCTACTACCCGGCCTTCCCAGCCAGGGGGAGAGAGTTCGGTCAAGAGTGAAAAATGCAGTCCTTGCCAGCCCAGGGCGGTGGCTCCGTACAGCACCACGATCAAAGCCTTGAGCAACAGGGGTGTGCCGGATGGAAGCCAGGCCAGCACCAGCGCGCTTAACCCGGCCAGCCCCACCATCATCACCAACAAGGGCTTGCGCTGTCCGCCCATTTGGTCCGATAACCACGACCAGAACACCCGGCTAAAAGCCCCGGCAAACTGGGCTGCGGTCAGGAGGGCGGCTCCGGTGAGTTCGGGAACCCCATACCGCTCTTTGAGGAACAGAATCAGGTAGGTGATCATCACAAACTGCCCGGTGGGCAAGGTGACCCCCGCGATGGCTGCCAGCAGGATGTTGCGTTCGCGTAGCACCTGGGTGAGCGCTGGATGGGCACCCCTGGGCGCGGCTTTGGAGGGTAGGCTTTCGTAGTAGAGCCGGGCTGCTACCAGGGCCGCCACTACCGCGATGAGGGCTGCAACCACCGAAGCCCAGCGCCAGCCAGCGAAATGGGCCACGGCGGGCAGAATGGCCGCTGCCAGTGCACCCCCCAGGGGAACCGCCATCTGGCGCAACCCAATCACCAGCCCGCGCCGTTCGGGTGGAAACGATTGGGCGACTGCCTGTGCGCCCGCCGGGGTGGCCGAGGCGACCACCAACCCAACCAGGAACAAAAGCGGAATAAACATCCACTGGGATTGGGCCAGTAGCGCAATGGCAACCGCCAAGCTCGCTCCTGCGAGGGTTCCGACAATCATTACCGTGCGGCTGCCGAGCTTGTCGGTGAGCCAGCCCGAAGGCAGCGAGCCCAGCATGGTGCCGATGTAGATAAAGGTATTGAGCAGGCCCACTGCTGCCAGGGAAAGCCCCAGATCGGCACGGATAAAAGGGGCCAGCGTGGGGTAGGCCTGCCCGATAAGCGAAACGGCAGTTCCGGCAGTCATGGCGGCGGTGAGGACAGACCAGGGCGACATGCGAGGCTTAGGCTACCGTATTTACTCATCAGGCGCGAAATCCTGAAACCACATGCAGGCCACCTGTGCGGTACGAGGGTTGTAAAGGCGCGGATCGGTTGGAACCGGCTGGTCAAGCCCTAAAGACTCTTTTGGGGGCTGGCAGGCCAGTAAACTGGGATGAATGCGCGACCTCGACTCACAGGAAACCTACCTGGCCGACCGCCTGGGCCTGGCCTTCGATTTGCGCGATTTGGTGGGCAGCGGGCCGGTGCCCCAGGCTCGCTACGCGCCGCCTTATGGGGTGGTGGGGTTTGGGGAGGGGTGGTGGGCGGCGCAGCTTGCCCGTGACTTTGCCCAGGAGCTTACCGCTACCGGTACACAGTTTGTGCTCGAGGGAGGCTACGATTTCGGCGGCGCTGCCGGAGCCGGACTCTATGCTTCGGTGAGCGGCGCGGAAATTGTTCGGCTGGGTTTTAGAGAAAACGTTGAGGTGGAGGTGCTGGCTCACCCCCTTTCCACCTACCGCTATTTGCGTTTTTTGTTGCTGGCCACGGGTCAGCAAGCTGAGATGGCCCGCATAGACCAGGCGTTGCTCCTGGAGCGTGAGCGGCTGCGCCCCGAGGTGGGCCTGAGCAAAAACCCGGCCAAGTTTCTGGCCTACTCGCTGCTGGAGCGTACCCCCATGTGGGTGGTTCCCGAGCACTATCCGGGCCTGGGCCAGGCCCTGCAACAAATCTTTGGCCGTATTGGTAAGAGCCTCTCTTTTACCCCTCCCCCCTCGGCGCTGGAGTTCTTTGTGACAGGCCTCGAGGCCCGTCACGAGCAAGGCGACCCCATTGCTGCGGTGCTGGTAGGCGACGACGAGCGCAAGCGCTACGCCCAGGAAATTTTGGAAAACCGCGTAGATACCCTGATCGAACTCCCCGAGCCCGAAGCCGAAGGCACCCTGGCCAAAGCCCTTTGCTACTGGTACCGCATGGCCTGGGCCAGCTACTATCTGGCCCTGCTGTACGGGGTGGAGCCGGGTGACTGGGAGGTGCTGGACAATCTGAGACAGGCAACTTGAAAACAGGTCGATAGCTCATGGTCAATGGACGATAGCCAAAAGCCGAAAGCACAAAGCTCCAAGCAGATGATGTGATCTATAACCCATAAGCAAATTTGCTGTAGGCCCAACCCGCCACATAGCGAAACGAGCAGCTCGACACTTGTTGCAACTTACGGAGCTCAGCCCCTGGGCAGACTTTCCACCTGAGACCTGGGACTTCCGACCCGTGACAATACACCTGGAGGTCTTTGATTCTCAGGTCGCTTTTCCTGACCCGCCGGTCAGCGTATGCTCTTGGGGTGCTGCCCTTCTTGCTCTCCTGGCTTCACGCCACCAACGACTTATTCGGTGCATTTCTGACCCCCTTGCTACCCAAACTCCAGACGGCTTTTGGCGTGAGCTACGGGGCGGTTTCGCTCTTGGTGGCCTTGCAATCCCTCACCGGCAGCTTACTGCAACCGCTGGCCGGGCTGGTGGCTGACCGGTATGATCGCCGCGTTTTGGCTGCAATGGGACCGCTGTTGATGGCTTTGGGGGGTGGCCTGCTGGGGTTTTTCCCCAACCTCTGGGTGGCGGGGGTGGTACTGGCTTTGTCGGGGCTGGGTTCGGCGCTGTTTCACTCGGCGGGGGCCGCCCTGGTGGGGCAGTATGCCGACCCGGCCCGGCGCGGCTTCTGGATGAGCTTCTTTGGCACGGGGGGCTACGTGGGCCTCTCGCTGGGCCCCATCGTCTCGCTCACCGCAGTAAACCAGGGGGGATTGCAAACCCTGGCCTGGTTCATTCCCCTGGCCCTGGTGCCTGCTTTTTTGCTGCTACGCCAGGCTCCCCCCACCCGACTGCAAACCAAACCCTCGTCTTTTAGGGACTTGCAGCGGGTGTTTCGCGGACATGTGGCCCGTTTGTGGGCCGTCTCGACCCTCCGCAGCATTGTGTTTATGAGCTTCTCGACCACCATCCCCTTCTGGTTTGCCCAGCGCGGCATTTCTGATGCTCAGGTGGCCCTGACGCTTTCTATCTACAGCATTTCGGCTACCGTTGGCGCTTTTTTGGGCGGAACCCTGTCGGATCGGCTGGGGCGACGCAACGTGCTGGTGGGCACCATGCTCTTTGCAATTCCCCTTTACATCGCCTTGCTGGTAGTGCCCCCAGAAAACTGGTTTTACGCGGCCTTGCTGGCCGTTACGGGCGCCCTGATGAACGCGGGCGTGCCGGTGGCGGTCACGATGGCCCAGGAGCATGAACCGCGCCAGATGGCCACGGTCTCGGGGCTTTTGATGGGCTTCACCTGGGGGTTTGCCGGGCTGCTCTACGGGGCGGTGGGGCCCATCATCGAGCGCTTTGGGGTGCTGGAGAGCTTGAGCGTGCTGGGATTGTTGCTGATACCCGCCCTGACCCTGTCGCTGGCGGTGCGCGAAGCCCAGCCCGACCTGGATAGGGCGGTGAGGGGGAATTCGTAGGTGGCTATTTCGATTGTGGGCTAAACAAGCTAAAATAGTCAGTACGTTCAGAGCTGATAGGGCGGATAGGGTGGTTTTTGCCCTGCTGAACCCGACTTGGGCCTCGAGGCCCAGTCTGTAAAAACAGCTTTTGGGAGGTGTGGGATGACCAGCACGGTACGGCAATTGCTCCAGGCCAAGGGCAGTATGGTTCATGCGATTTCGGCGGACGCTACGGTTTTTGAGGCGCTCGAGCGCATGGCTGCTTACGACGTGGGAGCCCTCATGGTGATGAACGGCAACCAACTGGTAGGTATCTTCTCCGAGCGCGATTACGCCCGCAAGATTGTTCTGATGGGTCGCATTTCCAAAGATACCCTGGTGGGTGAGGTCATGACCGACGACCTCATCACCATTACGCCCGATGCCACCGTAGCCGATTGTATGAACCTGATGACCGGCAACCGGGTACGCCATCTACCGGTGATAGAGGACGGTAGGCTAGTTGGTGTTATTTCCATTGGCGACGTGGTGAAAGCCATCATGACCCAGCAGGAGTTCATGATTGCCGAGTTGGAAAGCTACATCACCGGCTCACGCTGAGGTGTTGGAGTGAAAGCCAAGCAAAGGCCCAGCCTCCTTTTTTGCGCTTCCAGCTCACCTTGCCCTGTGCCCCTCTGAAGGCCCAATGAGCAGGTTGAGCCCAAAGCTGATAACTGAGAGCAGGAGGGCTCCAATCAAAGCGCCGCCAAACCCTCGCACATCCAGGGGGGTTAGACTGGCCACGATTGACAAAATCACGGCGTTGACGACCAGGGTAAATAACCCCAGGGTCAGAATGTTGAATGGCAGGGTAAGCAGCAACAGCACGGGCTTAAGCAGGGCATTGGCCAGGCCAAAAATCAGCCCAGACAGCAGATAATCGCCCAGACCACTGCCTCTGGCAAAATAGATGCCACCGTAGAGCTGGGTCACGATCCACAAAGCCAGGGTATTGAGCACCAAGCGCAGCAGGAGGTCGCGCATAGCTCAGGGTACACCTCTTTGGGATGTCTGGGTAAGGGCTATGGTTTTCGTGATGAGGCTGTACTGACTGCTCTTTGGGGGCATTTGTGAAGCGGCTTTGCCATTGTGCAAGCCACGCCCTCATCGTGTGCTGTTTTGGTGGAGGTGCGACAGAGATGCTGGCTATCGGCAATGGACTATCGACCACAGACACTCGACCATCGGCTCTAGACCATTGACCCCCTGACCCTGGCCTCATCTTCGTGGGAAGCGAAAGGCCAGCAAAATAAAAAGCACACCCAGAGCAGCGCTCAGAATGGCCCAGGGAATACGGTTCTGGATAGCATGCACGGGCGGTAAGAGGCTACTTTGATAAGCCTGGATCTGGCTTTGCGAAAGTACATCCACCGCAGCGGGCGCGCCTGCCGGGCCATCAATCGTCCATGTGCCACCGCCGGGGCGTACCGGGCGAAAGTGCCAGGGGGTGAAGGGGTCGTAGAGCCCTACTGCTACGTAGTAGCCATAATCCCCCGGAGGCAGACTAGGGGAGAGCTCGAGCCAATCGCCATTCCTGGCAACCGATACCGCCTGCACGGTTCCATCTGGACGGTATTCTTCGGCTTTCCAACCGGTGAGCAGGTAGGCCCAGTTCCAACCCTGTCCTGGGGGGGTTTTGAAGCCTGCACCGGGGAGTTCCTCGTTGCCTCCCGCTTCGGTGTGGACATATATGCCTATGGTAGCCAGAGAAAAGCCATGGGGAGCGTTGCCAGGGTTGGGATAGCGATGGAGCCTGACCCGTAAAACCACCTGTTCCCCCTTGCGAAGGGCTTCAAAGCCGGTCAGGTCGGCAAAGCCAGCCTCAGTAAACAGGGCGGTACGCGGGTAGGCATAGCCCAGGCCGTAGTCGTCGCCTACCGGATCGGAGAAGAGAAGAGGGATCATGGCGGATGGGTTTCCCTGCAATACCCAACAGTGCCAGCGATGTATGAACTTGAAATGTAGAGATTGGGCGGGCCACTAAGATGCGCCTCGAGTTTGGTCATACCCCCAAGGCCCGTCTTCAAAGCTGTTTCAAACAGGATGCACCCACATGCTTGACTAACTGCTTGTAATAAGCCTACCGAAGCGCCTGGCGGCCCACAAGCCCACACCCTACCCTGTCTGGGGCGCTACATCAAGGGGTTTTTACCGCAAGGACATCAGGGCCTTCACCAGGCGGATGGGGTCGTGCTGGGCAAAACCGGGCTCCAAAAAGTCTCCGGCCACAATCTGCACCCCCAGGCCCTCGAAGCGCTTGGGGTTGAAGCGTACCGGCGTCTGGCCCTCGGCCCGGTAGCGCTTGAGCAGATCCTCGGGAATGCGGGCATTGTTAACCAGCACCACGTTGGGTTGGCGGCCCAGGTGCTGTGCTACGGCCTGAAAATGGTCGTAGGCATCCATGCCTTCGGTCTCGCCCCGCTCGCTCATGATGTTGACGATGTAAACCAGCCTGGCCGGGGACTGCTGGATGGCTACCTGGATGCCCTTGGGCAGCAAGCTAGGGATGACGCTGGAGTAGAGGCTACCCGGCCCCAACACGATCATCTCGGCTTTTTGCAGGGCATGGACGGCTTCGGGCATGGCCGCTACCCCAATGGGGGCCAGCCCGACCTTGCGGATGCGCCCGGATTTTTCGCGCAGGGCGGTTTCCCCCTGGACCCGAGTGCCATCCTCGCGCTCGGCCCAGAGCCGGGCGGCCTCAAAGGTCGCGGGCCAGACCGCTCCGCGGAGTCTTAGCACCTGGTTGGCCTGACGCATAGCCTTGGCGAAGTCGTTGTTGAGTTCGGAGAGCGAGACCAGCATCAGGTTGCCGAAGGTGTGGCCCTTGAGTTCGTCACCACGTTCAAAGCGGTACTCCATCAGGTCGGGCAGGCCCTCGGCGTCGGAAAGGGCGGCCAGGCAGTCTACCAGGTCGCCTACCGCCGGAACCCCAAAGGAAACCCGTAGCCGCCCCGTGGAGCCGCCGTCGTCGGTAACCGCCACAACCGCTGTGAGGTTGGCGGTTTCCATCTTGAGGCCGCGCAGTACCCTGGAAAGCCCCGTGCCCCCGCCAAGCGCCACAATGCGCGGGCCGGCCTCGAGCTTCCGGCGGATGTAAACCTGCTTGGAGACCGAGCCGGGGTCGGTGATGGCCGAGAGCATGCTGCGGTTCATCCAGCGCAAACCCAGCAGGAAAAGAATGAGCCCCCCCAGGAGCCAAAGCCCCCCCGAGACCCACAGCGGGATGGAGAAGTAACCAGCCCAGCGGGTGGTCTGCAAAAACCAGGGCAGGAGCGTGGTTTGCCAGGAGAGATGCACCACCCCGGTAAACATGCACAGCATTCCCAGGGCGGCCAGCAGGGCATACCGCTTAACCCGCATACCCGGCAGCAGCCAGCGCAGGGTGCTGAGGAAACGGTCATCGGCAGGGTTGGTTCGCAGCCCCTGGGCGAGCGTACGGAGACTGGGTCGTTTGGCCTTGTTCCAGATCATGTTCGGTGGCCTCGCTCAGGCAACCATGGCCTTTTCCAAGTCGCGGTGCTCCAGCTCCACCCGAAAACGCCCGGAGAGCTCCTGGGCTAGCCGCTCGGCAACCGCTACGCTGCGGTGCTGCCCTCCTGTACAGCCGATGGCTACCGTGTATGCGGCCCGCCCGGTTGCGCGGGCGCCTTCCGCCGAAAGCCCGATGGTAGCCAGCAGGGTGCGGTAGAAGGGCTCGTTCTTTTTATCGGCGAAGACATAAGCGGCCACCTCGGGATCGGTACCGGGACGCGATTTAAGAACGGGGTCGTAGTGCGGGTTGGGCAGCGAGCGTACATCCAGTACCAGGTCGGCGTCCTGTGGGGGGCCCCACTTGAAGCCGAAGGAGAAAATCCGCAGCAGGAAGCCCTCTTCTTCGCCCAGGGCGGCCTCGAGGGCCTCTTTGAGCTGGCGGGGGGTGCGCTCGGAGGTGTCAATCACCAGGTCGGCCCGGTCGCGCAGGGGGGCCAGGGCCAGGCGTTCTTCTTCAATTTCACGTAGCAGGTTGCCCATGCCCAGGGGGTGGAGGCGGCGCGAAAGGTTGTAGCGCTTGAGCAGGATGTCCGATTTGGCCTCGAGGTAGATGATGAAAGGCTTAAGCTGGCTCAGTATTGTTTCCACATCACCCAACAGATCGCGGGCCCGGATGTCCAGTACCACCACCACCTTGTGGATGTCTCGAGCCTCCACGGTTTTGAGCAGGTCGCCCCAGAGCTGGGGCGGAATATTGTCTACGGAAAAGTAGCCCAGGTCTTCCAGGGCCATCCGCGCCGAGGTGAGCCCGGCGCCGCTCTGTCCACTTAGCACCACAAACCGCATCGGCCTCTCCACATTAAGGTTCGTTGCTTGAGATTGGAAACAGGGTTTGCCCAAGACCCAGGCAAGCTCACCTGATCAGTATACCTGCGGGTCGGGTGGCGCAATGTTCACTTTTTCGGCCGAAAGCCCAGGGCCGATGGCCAAAAACCTGTGGGCTTTTGGCGGCACCCACGAGCCATCAGTGCGCTGCTCCTCACAGAGGGCATTGCGAAACGGTTCCAAAGGGCTGCGGTATTCTTTCAAAAAAACCGCTCTATGTGGACTTGCGATTAATTGCGGATTTCCAGGAGTTCCACATCAAATATCAGCGCCGAGTTGGGGGGAATGTCCGGGCTGGGGCTGCGGTCGCCATAGGCCAGGTTGGCGGGGATAATCAGGCGGCGCTGACCGCCAACGCGCATCCCCACGATGCCCGAGTCCCAGCCGGGGATTACCTGACCGGCCCCCAGGGTGAACTCGAAGGGGGTGCGGCCCGGCTGGCAGGAGGTGTCGAACTGCTTGCCGTCCACCAAACGCCCAATGTACTGCATTCGCACGGTGTTGGAGGTGATGGCCTGGGGGCCGCTGCCTTCCTTGAGGTCTTCAATGCGGAGGGAGGTAACGCCCTCGTTGGAGAGGCCGGTGGCGGCTGGGGGCTGGTTGGCGCAAAGGGTTCCGCTGCCCACGCTGGCCTGACCGCCGGAGCGTTGCCCCAATAGCAAATAGGCACCTATGCCCAGTAGAGCCAACACAGCAGCGACAATGAGAATGAGATTCCGGTTCATACCGCCGCCCATTGTATGGGTTTTGCATGAAAGCCGTTAGGGGAGTAAACCCGGGCTGGCTCTTTTGAAGCTGCCCTCGAGGTGCCATAAAGCTCGAAGTAGGCGGGCCTGGGACATACAACCTTTTTCAAGCGGGTTGCTTTAGGGCGAGCTGCCCACAGGCGGCCCCCACATCCCGCCCCCGGCTCCAGCGCACCGAAGTAGGGATGCCCTGCTGCTCGAGGGTAGCCGCAAACTTGAGAATCTGCGCTTTGGGGGTGCCCTGGTGGGGGGCGCCCTCCCAGGGGTTCCAGGGAATCAGGTTCATGTGGACGCTGAGGCCCTTGAAGAGCCCGGCCAGCGCACGGGCCTGCCAGTCATGGTCGTTGACGCCCCGCAGCAGGGTGTATTCCAGCGTGACCCGGCGCCCCGTCTGGGCGTAGTAGTGCCGCACGGCTTCCATAATTTCGCCAATGCGGTAGCGGTGGGCGGTGGGGATGATCTGCTGACGGGTTTCGTCGTCGGGGGCGTGGAGCGAGAGGGCCAGGCGCACCCCCAGCCCCGACTCGGCCAGTCTGTAGATACCCCGTGGAATCCCCACGGTGGAAAGGGTAATGCGGCGCGGGCTCATGGCCAGCCCCTGGGGGTGCAGCATCCGCTCGATGGCCGCAAATACGTTCTCCACATTCAAAAGCGGCTCGCCCATGCCCATCAGCACCACATTGCGAATCTCGCGGGGGGCGTGCCCCTGATGGTGGGCAGCCCACAGAATCTGATCCAGAATCTCCGCCGCCGTGAGGTTGCGTCCAAAGCCCATCCTTCCGGTCGCGCAGAAGGTGCAGCCTGCCGGGCAGCCCACCATGCTGGAGATACAAATGGTTTTGCGGTTGAGGTAGGGCATGTACACGGCCTCGGTTTTCTGGCCGTCGAGCAGGGTATAGAGGTACTTTACCGAGCCGTCCTGGCTTGGGTAGGGCATTACCTCGGCCACCTCCGAGATGCGGAAGCGCTCGGCCCACTCGCTGCGGAGGGCTTTGGGCAGGTCGGTCATCTCATCCCACTGCCGGGCTCCCTTCTGGTAGAGCCAGCCCGCCAGTTGTCGCGCGCGGTAGCCCTCGCCCGGGAGTGCCTCGAGAGGCAGGGATAGCAGCGAGGTTTTGTCTTGCAGTGCCATAACGCTTCAGTATAGCGAGCTCCCATGCCCGGGTCGGGCGCCGGGTCACCTTTGGGCGACGGAGCAATGGGGGGTGCTTTGGCCTTGGGTTTTTGGCAAGATTAATCGGGGCCAGAAAAGCCGGGTTTAGAACGCTAACGCCTTTGCTGTTCTTCGATACGCTCGCGCAGCTCACGGGCATACCTGGGGTTGCGCCCCCCGCCCAGTCCGGCCAGCCCGCCAATCAGCCAGAAGGCAAAACCCACCGGAAAGGGCTTGACCAGCAGGGCGGCCAGCACCCCGCCTATCAACAGGCCCAAAGCCACGCGGAAGCGCCCGGCCAGAAAACCACGCACAGCCAGAAACATCAAGAGGCCGGGCAGCAGCCACAGCAGCAGCCGCAGCACCAGCACGGCACCTTCGGTCACAGGGTCAATGGTAGCAGATGTTCAGGTGCCGATGCCCCACACCAGCAGGGCCCCCAGATCCTCGGCGGGGACGGGCCAGCCCAGGATGTGGCCCTGGCCGTAGTCGGCGCCCAGTTCCTTCATGCGGGTGAGCTGGGACTGCTCTTCCAGGCCCTTGGCCACCGCTTTGGTGCCGACGGCGTGCACCATGTCTATGGCCGCTTTGGCCAAGGAGGCGTTCTCGGAGGAGGAGAGGGCCGGGTTGAGTTTGATCCAGTCGAGCGGCAGGCGTTTGAGCTGGGTGAGCGGGAGGGGGTTGGTGCCAAAGTTGTCGAGGGCGATGGAGACCCCCAGGTGCTTGAGGATCTCGAGGCTACGGCTGGCGGTCTCGAGGTCGCTCAGGATGGCCTCCTCACGCAGCTCGATGATGATGATGTCGGTGGGCAGGCGCTTGGCCGAGAACATCTCCTGCAAGACGGTGGGGAAGTTGGGGTCTACCAGGGTTTCGGAGGAGATGTTCACGCTAAAGCGGGCGTTGACCCCGGAGGGCTTCCAGAGAGCGGCCTGGTCGAGCACTTTGTCGAGGGCCCAGCGATCCTGGACGCTCATCAGGCCGACCTGTTCGGCCAGGGGCAGAAACTCCCCGGCCTGGTGCAGCCCCTTGGGTTTGGGCCAGCGAACCAGGGCCTCGACCGCTACGAGCTCGAGGTCGCTCAGGTTGAAGATTGGCTGGAAGTGCAGGGTCAGACCGTCTTGCGAGAGGGCCTCTTGCAACTCGGACGCGCCGGGGGTCAGGAGGCGGATGCCGCCGCCGGTCTCGAGGGCCTTCTGGCAGGCTTGCTCAGCCTGATCCCAAAGCCCCTCCATCGAGGTGGCGTCCTGGGGATACATGGCAATGCCAATGCCCACCTTGAGCCCTGCCAGCGCGGCCCGCAGACGGCCCAGCAAGCGGTGGGCTACCCGGCTGGCCCCTGCCGTCCAGCGCACCTCGGAAAGCAGCAGGGCAAAGCCCTGGTCGCCCAGGTACGCAAGTGAGTCGCTCTGGCGCAGGGTGTAGGCAATCTCGCGGGCGGCCTGCTCGGTCTGGGCCTTGTTCATCCCCTCGACCCGGATGCGCATCAGGGCCAGCGAACGCCCGTGCCGCTGGGCCAGCGAGAGGGCCTGGGCCAGGTTGATTTCAAACTCGCTGCGCTTGACCGCCAGCGACTTGCGCTCGGGGGTCTGGATTTTGAGGTCGTCCTTGAGGGGACGCAGAATGCGCTCGATGACCTGGGCCATGGCCAGGGCCAGGGTCTCGTCGGCGTTGCTCCATTTGCGGGGTTGGATGCTCTCGATCCACATCACCCCCCGCAGACCGCTTTCGCCGTGGAAGACCACCTGCAAGACCGCGCCCAGCCCACGGCTGATCAGGATGTCGCGCAGTTCGGTCATGCGGGCGTCCTGACGGGCATCGTCGGCGGCAATGAGCAGGTTGCGCTCCAGCACCTGGAAATATACAACGTGTCGCTCGGGCAGGAGGTCTTCGGGCGGGGAGGCTTCGGGGTACTGGCCGACCAGTTTCAGGGTGCGCTCGTTGCTGTCGCGTAGCCACAAGCAGATGCCCTTGAAGCCCAGGGAAATCAGAACCTCCCCCAGCTTGGGCAGGGCTTCCTCTACGCTGGCAAAGCGCTGCTGGGTGATCTCCAGGAGTGAGCGCTGCCAGGTTTCCTTGGGCATGGGGTTGACTGCCACCCCCTGGGATTCCACCAACAGCGACTGCAAGGCTTCGATCAGGGCCAGCTTGGCCCGTTCGCTCAGATTGTAGCCTCTTTGCCCGATGTGCAGCCGGGGGGCCGCCCAGACCAGGCGGCTGCTCACCCAGGATTCGCCGGTAAGCAGGTTGAGCAAGAGCTCCTGGGCTTCCTGGGGTTTGAGCACCACGCCCCCAGCCCCTCCCAGGCGCACGGCCATGCCCGAGGGCAAATCCTGATGTTCGATCAAGAGCGTGGCCCCTTCAATCGAGAGCGGCGCAAATAGCTTCCAGCTAACCTCATTCACCGAATGTCCAGTCCTTTCATGAAAGGCTTCAAGCCCTATATGCTTCCAATGTACCAGGGGCCGCTGTGGTGGATTGGTTATACGTCACCTGGCGGCATTCAAACACAGAAACCCCACAGCACTACGGCTGGATCACCCTCAAGCCTCCTGGAACCATGCGGACGCAGTACTCGGTGGAAGGTTCAAGAAGCTCGCCGTCGGAATGGGCCGGGACGGGGCGGTCGAAGCGGGCCGTGAACGCAGCACCCCGGAAGAAGTGCAGCCGGGGGTGGTGGACGTGTTGGCCCAGGAGCAGTCGGGGCAGAATCCCCACCACCCCCAGGCGGCTGAACTCGCCGGCCACCGCCACCGAAATGAGGCCATCGGTGGGCACCGCGTCGGGTACGATGGGAATACCCCCTCCATAGGTCGAGGCGTTCATCAGGGCTACCAGCAAGCTAGGGCCCTGGTAGACGGTCTGGCCGTGTTGGATGAGCTCGAGGGTGGGCAGCTCCAGCTCCTTGAGCACGCCAAAAATCGAGTACAGGTAACGGGGCATGCCCCGCAGAAAGGTGGGGGCCGTGAGGGCCTTTCGGGCCACCGCCGCATCGAAGCCGATGCCCAGGCTGGCCCCGTAGGGCTGGTTGTTGACCATACCCAGGTCTATGGCCCGGACGGTTCCTTGCAGGGCCGTATGCAGCGCTGCCCCCAGGCTTTGCCGGTGCAGGCCCACCATGCGGGCAAAGTCGTTGCCGCTCCCAATCGGGATAACCCCAACTGCCTTGTCCGAGCCAGCGATTCCGCGCACCACCTCGTGCACGGTTCCGTCGCCCCCTACCGCAACTACCCGGCTGCCCGCAGGGGCCCTTTGGGCAATCTCGATGCCGTGTCCTGGGGCCTGGGTGATGGTGATTTCAATGCTGGAAGACCCCGCGTACTGGCGGATGGCGGCCTCGAGCTGCCGCAACATCTGGCCCACCCGCCCACGCCCTGCCGCCGGGTTGATGACAAAGGTGGTATGGCTGCTCATTGTGTGTCAGGAGATTCTAACAGAAACCGGCGTTGTACAATACGGCTATCCAGGGTGGTTTTCATTTACGCTCCCGGAATGTTTGGAAAACCGCCTTTCTGACGTGTGGGTCGCTATTGCACATGTTGCGATCGAACCCCACCGGTCGTGTTTCCGAAGGATTGCCATGAACCGGCCCATCGCTCAAGCCCACCTTTCCCAGCTGGCGGAGTTGTTAGCCTGGATGGATGAAGTCCCGGAGCGGCGTTCGCTGGCGCCCGAGGCGCGTACCCCCGAGGGACTCTGGTGGGAGGTGCTGGCCGGGGAGGACGAAAAAGCCTGGGTCTGGCTCGAGGCGGGCCGGGTGCAGGGGTATGGGGCCTTAGTGCCCTTCTGGGAAGGGGCGGCCCTCGAGGGCCCCATCATCCGTGCGGGTGATGGAAAGGCGCTTCTGGAACACCTGGTCAAAAAAGCCCGCCAGGAGGGGTATCCCACCCTGTACGCTTTTCCCGAGGCCCGTAACCGCTACGCTCGAGACCTGCTGGAGCAGGTGGGCTTTTCTGCCGAACACACCACCTACTTTTACACCATAGGCCGCACAGACCTGTCGTATCCGGCGCCCCCCGGCTACAGGATCGAGCTGGCCGAACCCTGCGACCCCCAGGTCTACCGCGACCTGTACAGCCGGGCCGACGATGGCTGGAGCCTGCGCCTGCACTGGACCGACGAAGAGCTGCGCCAGCACTTCCTGGGCGCGGAAGTTGCGCTTTTCATGGCCTATGCCGAACAGGGCCAGGTGCCGGTAGGCATGGCCGAGCTCGAGCTCGACGACACCCAGGCCGAGATTGCCTATATTGGAGTGGTGCCGGAAGCCCGGGGGAAGGGTCTGGGCCGGGCGCTTTTAGGCGCAGCCGCCGAGTGGGCCTTTAGCAATCCGCAAATCCAGAGCTTGCAGGTTCGCGCCCACGATCACGAAAAGGCCGCCCAGGCCCTCTACAAACGCCTGGGCTTCAAGGAGAGCAGCGCCGTGGTGACCTATGCGCTCGAGCTTTTCTGAGACCAACTTTACCTGTAAGTTTCAATCATACACAGGGTGAGAGCGGGTGATAGTAGGTGGGTAGTGGGCTTCTGTTACGAACCCTGACTGCCCTCCAGGGCTTTGAGTCTGGCCTCGATCAGGGCGACCCGGCCCGGACGCTCGAGCTGGGTGTAGAAAGCCAGCAGGAACTCGAGCGAAACCACCGGGATGCTCAGGCCCAGATAATCCACCGCAGTCCTTTTGTGCCGGAAGTCCGGGGCAGGGTTCCAGCGGCCACTCTGGCTCTGGAACTCGGTGTTGCCCATGGCCTCCACCACAATGCCCTGTATTTTGAACTGAGCCAGATACGAGCGCACCAGCCGGATCCCCAGGTGCATTCCGGGGTGATAGACCAAGTACTCGGCCAGTAACTGAGCCATCTGCTCGGCCCCCACGCGGTCAGTCTGAAGGTCGATGTCTTTGGGCACCACCGGCAATCCGTGCAGCGCCAGGGCCAGGCTGCCGCTCACCGCCCATTCCACCCGGGCATCGTTCAGGATGGGGCAGATTACCCGCAACACCTGGACAATCCGTTCGGGTAGCAGGAGGGGCGTCATAAAAACCGCTAGCTCAGGGTGTAGGGCTCAAAAGCCTGGGGGTCGAAATGGCAGGAGGCCAGGTCTTCCCAGTATAGCCACCCGTCCTTAAGGGGGGGGAAATTGCAAAATCCCCCTTCGGTCTTGAGGTGAAAAGCCAGCTCACAGGGCTCACTCACCCCTTCCTGAAAGGCCATTAACGCGGTCTGGTAGGCCCCGAAGCTGGACAAAGCCTGCGACCCCACCATGGCCCTTTTGCCCTCGGCGCGGTTCAGGGCCAGCATCTGTAGGGTCTGGGTGTAGCCGGTGCGGGCCGGTTTGAGGTTCAGGATATCGTAGGTGTCGAGCTGGGCCTCGCGCCACAGGTCGCGCAGGGTAAAGGCCGAGTCGTCGGCAATGAGGGGGAGGATGGCCGCCTTGCGCAGGCGTTTGCGGGCCAGCACCTCGGCAATGGGCAGGGGCTCCTCCACGTACAGAAGCCCGGCCTCGGCCCAGAGGCGCAGGTAGGTTTCGGCCTCCTCGGGGGGGAGGGTCTCGTTGGCGTCGGCATACAGTTTGATATCTGGAAAGTGTTCCCTGAGCGCGGCAATCCGTGCCAGGTCGCCCTTCAGGTCGCGACCTACCTTCACCTTGAGCACCCGCACCCCGGCCTGGTAGACGGCCTGTGCATCGGCCAGCATCTCGGCCTCGTCGGCAATGCCCAGGATGTAGCTGACCTGCACCCGGGAATGGTGTGGCTCCAGGATCTGCCAGAGGGTCTGGCCTTCGCTTTGGGCCCAGGCATCCCACAGGGCAATATCCAGCCCGCCTTTGGTGGTAAGGTGGCCCGGAAACTGGTTCAGCACCTGCTGAATGGCCTCGGTATCCTCGGCCTCCAGACCGAGCAACTGCGGGGTCAGGTAGTCCAGCGCGGCCTGCACGGTGCTTATCGTTTCACCGTAGATGGTGGGGCGGGGGGGAATCTCGGCGCGGCCTACCGCGCCATCGGAAAGCTCGACCTCCAATAGCACGTGCTCCAGGGCGGCAAGCTCCGAGGCCCGGCCCCAGCGCAGCGTCCCCTTTAGCGGCAGCCGGAATGGACGGGGCGTAATGCGCTTGATGCTAGGCATGAACCCGCTCCACAAAGGCCCGGATGGCGGCGGCTTCTGCTGCCAGGCTCAGGGTCTCGGTGTCCAGGAACAACGCCCTGGGGTGGCCCGCCAGCACCTGTTGGCTGCCGGAGGGGTCGTAGTTTTTGCGCTCTTCGGCCACAATCTTAAGCTTGGCGGTGAGCTCCTGGATGGGCACCTTCCAGCCCAGGGCTTCCTGGAGCTCTGCTTCGCTCAAGACCCCCTGGGCCAGCTCGCGCAGGGTGGCCAGGTCAGTTTGCTCGAGGCGCACCCGGTCGAAGGCGTCGCCTCGCTGGAGCAGGCGGGAGAGGCGGGTCAGGTCGCGGGCCTCCAGCACCACAAAGCGACTGTTGGGTAGGTGTTCCAGGGCAAAGCGCACCTCGTCCGCTCCGCGCAGGCCATCGAACAGCAGGGGCCAGGTGGGTACGGCGCGGCTCTGGGCCAGAATCTCCGCCACCCCGCCGGGGTGCTCCTGCCGGAAGCGCCGCGTAAGGGCAAACCGTTCGCTGCGATCCAGGGGCTGCTGGGCGTAGCCGTACAGGGGGAAGACGTAGCGGTCTACCAGCTCCCGTCGGTCGGGCAGGGTGGGGTAGTTCAGGGCCTGGATGAGGCTGGTTTTGCCCACGCCGGTCAGGCCCACCAGGATCAGGAGGGGCAGCTCGGATAGCGGCTGGGCCTGGGGGGGTGCGGGTTCACCAGGCAGATAGAGCGAATGAACCATGCTGCTTATTGTAGGGGGCTTTTCTCCCCGAGTAGACAGGCCACGCGGGATATGGCGTGGTTCAGGTGGCGGCACCCACAAGCTGCTCCAGCAAATGCTGATAGAGCGCCTGGCCGCGCAAGGCTTCCCGCCAGCGGGCAGGTATGCCGCTCAAGCCGTAGCGGATGCCGGCGATGCCCCCGGCCACGCAAGCGGTGGTATCGGTGTCGTTCCCCAGCGAGACCGCCAGCCGAACCACCTGTTCGTAGCTGGAGCCCCGCTCCAGGGCCCAGCGGGCCGAGTGCAGGCAGTCCACCACGTAGCCGCTGCCGCGCACCGGGTAGGGCTCCCTGGGGCGGATGTGCGTGTCCAGCTCGGTGCGTTCGGCAGATGATGGGGCAAACATGGCCTCGAGGGCACGCACCGCCTCTTCCCAGGCCTCGTCCCGGCCCCAAAGTTCGTACCGGGCCCACAGGCAGTAGAGGGCACAGCAGACCCGCGAGCGGGGGTGGCCGTGGGTCAGGCTGGACTGCAGCATGGCATCCTGCACCAGCGCCTCGTCGGAACCCCGGTGCCACAGGGCCAGGGGGAGTACCCGCATCAAAGAACCATTGCCGTTGGCCCGCTCTTCGCTGGGGCCGGCCTCGGTGGGGGGCACCCCCTGCGCCAGCGCCCGGAGTGCTTGGCTGGTCTGGATGCCCACATCGAACACCCTCGAGTCCACCGCCATGTAGCCCTGCGCCCACCAGGCCAGGAGCTTCTGGGCAAAATCCGCCAGATCCAGACGGCCCTGCTCGAGCAAAGAGGCCAGGAGCGCCAGGGCTTGTGCCCCGTCGTCGGACCAGGTGCCTGCGGGCACCCTGGCGTGCGTTCGCGCAAAGCCAGGTGGGGGCTCCATTTCAATCTGCTCGAGGGGTGGAATCTTCTCGGCGGCGTGGAACTCGTAGGGCACCCCCAGCGCGTCACCCACGAGCAGCCCGACCAGGCCTCCCTTGATTCGCTCGGCTACGCTCATTGGTTTGCAGCATAGGGGCCTGAGCGCAAAAAATAAATGGCTTGCCGTATAGGCGTACCCAGTAGCATAGAGGCTGTGGATATCCTCGAGCTCTACAAAAAGACCGGCGCCCTGCTGGAAGGGCATTTTTTACTGCGTTCAGGCCGTCACTCGCCCAAGTTTCTGCAATCCACCACCCTGTTGCAACACCCGCTTTACGCGGAAGCCGTGGGGCAAGCCCTGGGGGAGCTGTTCGACGATCTGGAGATCCAGTTTGTGATTGGCCCGGCCATGGGGGGCGTGGTACTCGCCTTCGTGACGGCCAAGGCCCTGGGGGTGCGGGCCCTCTTTGCCGAGAAAGATGGCCAGGGGGGCATGTGGGTACGCGAAGGGCTTACCATCCACCCCGGCGAGCGCTTTTTGGCCGTGGAGGATGTGGTCACCACCGGAGGTTCGGTGCAGAAGGCCATCCAGGCCGCCGAGGCCAGGGGAGCCCGGTGTGTGGCGGTGGGCGCTATTGTGGATCGGAGCGCAGGCCGCAGCGAGTTCGGGGTGCCCTTCCGCGCCCTCACCCAACTCGACTTTCCGACCTACGCCCCCGAGTCCTGCCCTCTGTGCCAACGGGGTGTACCCTTACAGGAAGTTTAGCCTCGAGGCGGTAGGCTAAGGGCATGTTGAGGTCTGATAGCCACAAGCTACGAGCGAGCTGGGCCCTTTTGCTCTGGTTGGTAGTCCTGTGCCTTCCTGCTGCCCTTGCCCAGAGCAACGTTGAGATCGCCCGGCAGGCGGTTCAGGACTGGCAAGCCGGAAAATACACGGTAGACCCCGCGCAGGCGATAGGCAAACCTACCGAAGAGGCGGTGCGACTGCTCGAGCGCAGCCTTGCCTTTGCCCCGCCTCCCAGGGGACTCCTGATTAATCTGGATGAGCCGCAAGAGGAACAAACCCCCCGGGGGGTCATCGTGCAGTTCCCGGCTACCGTCTCGGGCCGGGGCGGCGAGGTACGGGTGACCATCCGGGGGGGCGAGGTGACCCGCATTGGCTTCGCGCCCGAGGGTGGCCTGCTGCCAGCCTGGGTCAAAAGCCCGTTCGCCTGGGCGCTTTTCGTGGCGCTTTCGCTGGGCTGGCTGGTGGCCCTGCGGGGGGAGAATGTGCTGGCCCGCTGGTGGCGTGAGGGCTGGGATCTGGTGCGGCAGTATCGGGGATTGTATGTGGGTTTGAACATCGCCCTCTACGGACTCTTTGCCCTGGGTGGCCTGCTGGCGTATGCCAACCCCCAGCTTGTCAAGCTCATGCAGGAGGTGGTGGGGGGAGCCCTCGAGCAGATTGGCATCGGCGGCGCTCTGGGCGGGGGGGTGCTGGGTCTGGCCATTGTGATTTTCTACTGGAACTTCACCAACGGCCTCGTCCTGACCACGGCCGTGCCGGGGCTTTTCCTGGGTATTCCGGCTTTGCTGTTCAACGCCTTTCGGTACTTCATACTGGGGTTCGCCCTGAGCCCGGTGGCCCTGCCCCTGGCCAACTACCTGCTGCACCTCCCTACCATTGTGGTGGAGTTGCAGGCCTACATCCTGGCAACCTTTGGTGGCATGGTCTTGATGCTCAAAACCCTTCGGGCCGAAGGCTACCGGGCCGGCCTGCGGGCGCTGGGCCGGATGGTCTATTTGGGGGCATTTTTCCTGCTGGTTGGCGCCTGGTACGAAGCCTTCTCGATTCTGGTCTTGATGCGCCCTTGAGGACTGTTTTGGATTGCCCGAAGTTGGCAGGCGAATAACTCCTACGGTAGTAAGCAGGTCTGCGTTAGAGTGGTAGGGTCTGCGTTATGCCCAGCTCGGTAATCCTTCCAAAGCTCGAGTCGTCCAAAACCGGGGAAGGTTCCCTCGAGCCCATCGCGGTAATCGGCGCGGGGGCGTGGGGTACGGCGCTGGCCCTGCTGGCTTCCTCCAAAGGCATTCCGGTTTATCTGTGGGCAAGGCGGGCCCAGCACGCCCAGGCCATGCAAGAGGAGCGGCAAAACCGTGAATACCTGCCGGGAGTGCTCTTCCCCGAAAGCCTCCATCCCACCGCCGACGCCGAAGAAGCCCTGCAAAAAGCCCGCTTCGCGGTGGTGGCGGTTCCCTCCAAGGCTTTTCGGGAAACACTGGCTTTGCTGCCCGAGGCTCCTGCTTATGTTTCGGTTACCAAAGGCCTGCAGTTTGCCGACCATCACCTCCTGCGCATGAGCCAGGTTATTGAAGAAATTACCGGGGTGGGCCAGATTGCAGTGCTCTCGGGGCCCAATCTGGCCGATGAAATCGCCCGCTTCCTGCCCGCTGCAGCCGTGGTGGCTTCCCGCGACCCTGAGCTGGCCTTAGAGGTGCAGCAGGTATTCTCTGGAGCCAGCTTTCGGGTCTACACCTCCTCGGATGTGGTGGGGGTAGAACTGGGGGGAGCCCTCAAAAACGTAATAGCCCTGGCTGCGGGCATGGTGGATGGCTTGAAGCTGGGCGATAATGCCAAGGCCGCCCTCATCACCCGCGGCTTGCGCGAAATCATCAAGTTCGGAGTGGCCCAAGGAGCCAGCGAGGCCACTTTCATGGGTTTGTCGGGCTTGGGCGACCTGATCGCGACTGCCAGCAGCCCCCTCTCGCGCAACCGCAGCGCAGGGGAACGCATCGTCAAAGGCGAGACCATGGCCCACCTGGAAGCGCAAAAATCGGTGGTCGAAGGCATCTACACGGTTAAGGCCCTCCATGCCTGGGATCAGGAAACCGGGGCCGACCTGCCCATCACTGAGGCTGTGTATCGGGTGGTTTTCGAGGGGGCCGACCCAATGCAAGAGTTGTCACGTTTGATGGGACGTGAGACAAAGTCCGAGTGAGGTGTGCTGGCTACTCCGTGGTAGAAAGGCCCATACTCTGATGCCTATCCGAGGCCAACGGCCAAAGGCGCCTAGTTGAGCCTGACGAAAGGTTTGACGTTTGGGCGCTTGTTGCGAAGGTGTTAGAGAATATCGTTTGTGCTTCATCTGTGATCGGGACTGTCTTGTGGGCTTCCGGCCTGCTTGTAATCACTCAAAGAATGGGCAATTTTTCGAGTTGCCTCGAGCGTCCCCCAGCACCCTTCGCTCCAAAGCCTGCTGTGCCAGGTTGGATGGGGGTTAGAGCAACGGCGAACCAGCCCATTTAGGGCGATTTCGGGAAATAACCTTGGGGTAAAACGTGTGGGAAGGTCTTTTGGGACGCGGTTTACCATCCTCTATCCATCGCATCAAACTGCAAACCACCCTACAGGCCTTTCTTGTAAATCGAAAGACTATTTATTTCGTATATCTTTCGTTAAGAATGCAAATACTTGACAAACGAAAGTAATAGGTCATAGAATACCCGCGACCTAAGAACCAAGGTCGCTGCCGAAGAGCGCCATTTGAGGCCAGGGGCTTGCAGATGGACCAAAACGGCAGAGGAGGTGCTAGACATGAAGAAGCTCTGGCTGGCGTTTCTGTTGTTAATGGGTATGGGCCTGGCTCTGGCCCAACAGGTGCGAATCGTGGTGGTTTCCCATGGGCAGGCGTCCGACCCCTTCTGGTCGGTGGTGAAGAACGGGGTGGACGCGGCGGCTAGGGAAACTGGCGCTCGAGTGGAATACCGTGCCCCCGAGACCTTCGACATGGTGCGGATGTCTCAGCTCATTGATGCGGCGGTAGCCTCGAGGCCCAACGCCATCGTGGTCTCGATTCCCGATGGGAAGGCCCTCGAGCGCTCCATTCGGGCCGCCGTGCGGGCGGGTATTCCAGTGGTTTCCATGAACTCCGGCTCGGATGTGGCTGAGAGCCTGGGGGTGCTGGTGCATGTGGGCCAGACCGAGTATGAGGCCGGACTAGGCGCGGGCCAGCGCATGAAGGCCGCCGGGGTAAAGAATGCCATCTGCATCAACCAGGAAGTGGGTAATGTGGCCCTCGACCTGCGCTGCAAGGGCTTCTTCGATGGGCTCGGCATCAAGGCCAACGTGATCCCGGTCAAGATCGGCGACCCCACAGGCATCCGCAATGCAGTGGCCGCTGCATTGCAAAAAGACCCCAGCATTGATGGAGTACTAACCCTGGGCCCGACCGCCGCCGAGCCGGTGCTGCAGGCATTGGAAGGCCGCCGGGGGATCACATTCGGCACCTTCGACCTCTCCCCCGCGGTACTGACTGCACTTTCGCAAAAGAGAATGGCTTTCGCCATTGACCAACAGCAATGGTTACAGGGCTATCTGCCTATCATTATCCTCAACAACTACGTCAAATATGGGCTTCTGCCAGCCAACAAAGTGGTCATGACCGGGCCGGGCTTCGTCACCCCGGAGAACGCTGCGCAGGTGGTGGATCTCTCCAAGAAGGGCATTCGCTAACGCATCTTCCAGCGATTTCCAGACGACCTTGAGCATACCCTTGGGACTCCCGGAGGACTTGCACCGGGAGTCACCAATTTTAGGAGGAGGTATGGCGATCAAAGTGCAGGACGAGCGATTGCAGCCCGTGGGTCTGTGGCGGCGGCTCTTGCTTCGCCCGGAGCTTGGTTCCATCGCCGGTCTTATTGTGGTGTTCGGGTTTTTTGCGATTGTGGCAGGAAATAGCGGCTTCCTGACCTGGGCGGGTACGCGTAACTACCTCGAGGTCGCTGCACAGCTTGGCATTCTGGCCTCGGCAGTAGCCCTCCTGATGATTGCCGGGGAGTTCGACCTTTCGGTCAGTTCGATGATTGGTGTGGCGGCCATCAGCATGGCCATTCTGGCCAACCCCAGCTACGGCAATCTGTCTTTGGGGCTGGCCATCCTGATTACCCTGTTTTTTGCTCTTGGGATCGGCTACCTCAACGGTTACTTGGTGCTGCGCACGGGTCTGCCCAGCTTCATCGTCACTCTGGCCATGATGTTCATCCTGGCGGGGGCCAACATCGGCTTTACCAAGCTCATCACCAAGCTGACCATCGTCTCCGGACTCAACGATAAAATCGCAGCCGACCCCATTGCCCGGCTCTTCACCGGTGAGCTTCTGGGTTTGCCTGCTGCGGTCTGGTGGTGGCTGGGGGTTACGGTGGTGCTGAGCTACGTGTTGCTGCACACCCCCTTTGGTAACTGGATTTTTGGTGCTGGGGGCGACGCCAACGCGGCCCGCAACGTGGGGGTGCCGGTGAGCCGAGTCAAGATTACCCTCTTCATGCTTACCGCAGCCATGGCCACCCTGCTGGCGACCATCCAGGTGATGGGCCTGGGCTCGGCCAACGTGCTCCAGGGGCAGGGTAAAGAGCTAGAGGCGATTGCCGCCTCGGTAATTGGGGGTTGCCTGCTTACGGGCGGATATGGCTCGGTAATCGGAGCTGGGATAGGGGCCCTCATCCTGGCCATCGTGCAGCAGGGCATCGTGTACACCAACATCGACCTGGACTGGTTCAAGGTGATGGTGGGGGGCATGATCCTGGGCGCGGTGATCCTGAACAACTACCTGCGCAAGCTCTCCATGCAGGTGCGGAGGTGAGGCCATGACGCCACTGATCGAGCTGCGCAAGGTGAGCAAGTACTTCGGGCCGGTGATCTCGCTCAAGGACATCGACATGCGGGTGTACGCGGGCGAAGTCCACTGCCTGCTGGGCGACAACGGCGCGGGCAAGAGCACCCTGATCAAGGCCCTTTCGGGGGTGCACCAACCCTCGGAAGGCCAGATCTACATGGAGGGGCAGCCCGTGGTCTTCAACTCGCCTCGAGACGCCCTGGACAAAGGCATCGCCACGGTCTACCAGGACCTGGCCATGCTGCCGCTGATGAGCATCAGCCGCAACTTTTTCCTCGGGCGCGAGCCCAAAAAAAAGGTAGGCCCCTTCACCCTCTACGACGCCGCCTTTGCTGCTCAGGTGGCCCGCGAGGAGATGAAAAAAATCGGTATTGACATTCGCGACCCCGACCAGCCGGTGGGCACCCTGTCGGGGGGTGAGCGGCAGTCGGTGGCCATCGCCAGGGCGGTCTACTTCGGGGCCAAGGTGCTCATCCTTGACGAGCCTACCTCAGCCCTTGGGGTCAAGGAGTCGGCGGTGGTGCTCAAATACATCGTGCAGGCCAAGTTGCGCGGTTTGGGGGTGATCTTCATCACCCACAACGTCCATCACGCCTGGGCGGTGGGCGACACCTTTACGGTGCTGAACCGGGGCAGGAGCTACGGCACCTTCAAGAAGGAGGAAACCACCCGTGAGCAACTCTTGCAGATGATGGCCGGGGGGGAGGAACTCGAGGCGCTGGCGGTGGAACTCGACCTCATTGCCAAGAAAGACCCCACCACTGCCGCCCAGATCGAGCACAAGGCGGCGGAGGAACTGCATAAGCCGAATTGAGGGCTGAAAGCTGTACGAACCCAGACCCTGTGATGACCTGGAGAACTTCATGAAGACCCTCAACATGGCCATGATCGGCGCGGGCCGGATGGGCCTGGCCCACGCCCGGGTGCTCTCGGGGCTGGCCGAGTGCCGGGTGGTGCGGGTGGTGGATACCCTAGCCCAGAACGCCGAGCGGGTAGCGGTGGAGCTGGGGGCCAAGGCTTCCACGCACCTCGAGGACGCCTTCCAGCCCGACGTAGACGCAGTTATCATCACCACTCCCACCCCCACCCATGCCGAGGTGGTGGAGGCAGCCGCGAGGGCGGGCAAGGCCATCTTCGTAGAAAAGCCCATCGCCGAGAGCCTGGAAGCCGGTCGGCGGGTGGTGGCGGCGGTGGAGCGAACCGGCGTGCCCTGTCAGGTGGGCTTCCAGCGCCGCTACGACCCGGCCTATGTGCGGGCCAAGGAGATGATCGAGCGGGGGGAATTGGGGAGGCTCGAGGGCATCCGGCTGGTGGGGCGCGACCCCTACCTTCCCAAGCTCGACTTCCTCAAGACCAGCGGTGGCCTGCTGGTGGACATGGGCATTCACGACCTGGACAGTGCCCGCTTCCTGGTGGGCGAGGTGGCCGAGGTCTACGCCGTCGGGGGCGCGCTGGCCGAGCCAGAGCTGAAGCAATACGGCCTGTTCGACACCGCCGTGGCCACCTTACGTTTCGAAAGCGGCGCGGTGGGGACGCTGGAGGTGGCCTTGCGCACTGCCTACGGTTATGACATCCGCTGCGAGGTGCTGGGGGAAAAGGGCCGCATCCACATCGAGCGCGACCGCCGCCCCGACCTGACGTTCTATGACGAGCGCGGAGGGAACTTCGACCGCCCCCGCAACTTCGAGCAACGCTTCCCCGAAGCCTACGCGGCTGAAATGGTGGCCTTCGCCCGCAACCTGCACGCGGGTAAGCCCCTGGAGCCTGGCGTGCGTGACGCCTGGTACTCGCTGCGGCTGGCCAAGGCGGCCCAGCACGCCCTCGAGACAGGGCAGGTGGTAGGGGTGAAAGAGTTTGGGGGGGAGTTGTGAGGAAGGCTGATGGCTAACAGCCCTCGACTTTTTTAGAGCCGCGACCTGAGACATGAGGCCAAAGGAGGTTCACATTTGAGCACCCAACGACTGACCGTGGCCCAGGCCCTCGTAAAGTTCCTGGCCGCCCAGCACTCCGAGCGCGATGGCAGGCGGATGCGCCTGATCGCGGGGGTGTGGGCCATATTCGGCCACGGCAACGTATCCGGCCTGGGGCAAGCCCTGGAAGAGTACGGCGACGAGGTGGGTCTGCCCACCTACCGCCCGCAGAACGAGCAGGCCATGGTGCATACGGCAGCGGCCTACGCCAAGCACACGAGCCGCATGAGCACCTTCGCCTGCACGGCTTCGGTGGGCCCCGGCTCACTCAACATGATCACCGCCGCGGCGGGCGCGACCATCAACCGCCTGCCGGTGCTGCTCTTGCCCTCGGACTACTTCGCCAACCGCCTGCCAGACCCCGTCCTGCAACAGCTCGAGCACCCCCTCGAGCACGACGTGAGCGTCAACGACGCCTTCCGCCCGGTGAGCCGTTTCTTCACCCGTATCACCCGGCCCTCTCAGCTCCTCAGCACGCTGCCCGAGGCCATGCGCGTGCTCACCGACCCCGCCGAGACCGGAGCGGTCACCATCTGTCTGCCGGAGGACGTGCAGACCGAAGCTTACGACTGGCCCGAGGGCTTCTTCGCCCCCAGGGTGTGGCGCATCCGCCGCCCCGCGCCCGAGCCGGAAGTGGTGGGGCAGGTGGCCGAGCTCATCAAGGAGGCCAAGCGCCCGCTGATCGTGACCGGGGGCGGCACGCTCTACTCCGAAGCCCACGCCCAGCTCGCCGCTTTCGCCCAGACCTATGGCATTCCGGTGGCCGAGTCGCAGGGGGGCAAGGGGGCCTTGCCCTGGGATCACCCCATGTGCGTGGGCGCGGTGGGTTCGAACGGGGGAACCGCCGCCAACCGGTTGGCCAAAGAGGCCGATCTGGTCCTCGCCATCGGCACCCGGCTGGGCGACTTCGTCACCGCCTCCAAGACCGCCTTTCAGAACCCGCAGGTGAAGTTTGTCGGGGTGAACGTGCTCCCCTTCGACGCGGCCAAGCTGAATGGCCTGTCGCTGGTGGCCGATGCCCGGCGGGCCCTGGAAGCGCTCGACCAGGCCCTGAAGGGCTTCGTGGGCACTGCGCCCTCCTACCGCGAAGAGGTTGCCCGGCTCAAGAAGGAGTGGGACGAGTTGGTCCAGGGCTACCGCACGCCCAAGCCCGAGAAAAAGGAGATGGCTCAGGCTGAGGTCATCGGCCTGACCAACGAAACCTTCGGCGGCAAGGTCACCGTGATCTGCGCGGCGGGGAGCCTGCCGGGCGATTTGCTCAAGCTCTGGCGCTGCGAAGACCCCAAGGCCTATCACCTCGAGTACGGCTTCTCCTGCATGGGCTACGAGATTCCCGCCGGGCTGGGGGTGGCGATGGCCGAGCCGGGGCGCGAGGTGGTGGTCTTCGTGGGGGACGGCACCTACTTGATGATGAACTCGGAGATCGTCACGGCAGTGGCTGAGGGGTTGGGCTTCACGGTGATGCTGATCGACAACAAGGCCTTCGGTTCGATTCGTGGCCTGCAGATGTCGCTGGGCTCGCCTTCGTTCAACAACGAGCTGCGACGGCGCGACGATAGGACGGGCCGCACCGACGGGGCACCGCTCGAGGTGGACTTCGCCGCCCACGCCAGGGCTATGGGGGCCAGCGTGTGGAGCCCCAAAAACTACCGCGAGCTGGAAGAAGCCCTCAAACAGGCCCGCAAAGCCAGGGGCGTGAGGGTGATTGTGGTTCCGGTGAGCATAGACGACCGCGTTCCGGCCTTTGAGAGCTGGTGGGACGTGCCGGTGGCCGAGGTATCGGGCCAGCCGGAGGTCAGGAAGGCCCGCGAGGAGTACGAAGCCTACCTGAAGAAGCAGCGGCGCTATTTCTGAGGAGAAGCTAGATACCAAACGCTTATGACCTGAGCCCTTGGTGAAGGCGCCGGCACTCATGCGAAAGGAACACTGAATGATGGCAATCCGTTTTGGCAACGCACCGTGCAGTTGGGGCACCATCGAGGGGTGGGGGCAGGGCATCGGCTATAGCCAGATGCTCGACGAACTCAAGGCCACCGGCTATGACGGGACCGAGCTGGGCGACTGGGGCTACATGCCCACCGACCCCGAGCGGTTGCGGTTCGAGCTCACCTCGCGCGGCCTGACCATGCTGGGGGCCTACGAGGGGGTCTACCTGCTCGAGCCCGCCCTTCATGCCGCAGGCGAGCAGCGGGTGCTGCGCACGGCCCGCCTGTTGAAGAGCGTGGCAGACGTGGGCGACGGCTGGCAGCCCTTCGTGGTGCTGGCCGACGAGCACAGCCGCGACAGGGTGCGCTTCGAGAACGCCGGGCGCGTCCGGCCCGAGATGAGCCCCAGCGCCCAGCAGTGGAAGGTCTTCGCCTCGGGGGCGGAGCGCATCGCCAGGGCCGTCCACGACGAGACCGGCCTGCGCACGGTGTTCCACCACCACTGCGCGGGGTACGTCGAGGCCCCCTGGGAGATCGAAGCCTTCCTCGAGCACACCGACGGCACAATCATTGGGCTGGTGTTCGACACGGGCCACTACCTCTACGGGACAGGCGCCAACGAGCCCTCTGAAGTGCTGGAGGGCCTCGAGCGCTTCCGTGAACGAATCTGGTACGTCCACTACAAGGACTGCCACCCCGGTATCGCCGCCGAGGCCCGCGAGAAGGGCTGGAACTACAAGGAGGCCGTCGGCAAGGGCGTGTTCTGCGAGCTGGGCAAGGGCCAGATCGACTTTGGCGCGGTGACCAGAAAGCTGACGTCGCTAGGCTACGATGGCTGGATTACGGTGGAGCAGGACGTGCTGCCCGGCATGGGCGAACCCAAGGAGAGCGCCAGGCGCAACCGGGAATATCTGCAGGCGGTCACCAGTTTTTAGAGGTGTGGGCGTGAAATCAGATTTTGACCTTATCACCATGGGCCGCTGCTCCATTGACCTGTATTCCCTCGACCTGGGAATGGCCTTCCCCGACATCCAGCGTTTTGGCGCATACATCGGCGGTAGCCCGCTGAACATTGCGGTGGGAGCGCGCCGGTTAGGCCTGCGTACGGCCTTGCTGACAGCTGTGGGCCCCGATAAGGTGGGGGAGTTTGTGGTGGAGCGGCTGCGGCGAGAAGGGGTGGAGACCCGCTTTATCCCGATCAAGCAAGGCACCCGTACCCCGGCGGTGCTGCTGGGCATCGAGCCCCCAGGCCGCTTCCCCATCACCTTCTACCGCGAGAATGCCGCCGACATACAGCTCACCATTGACGATGTGGTGGCTCTGCCGCTCTCCGAGGCTCGTGCGGTGCAGCTCTCGGGCGCAGCGCTAGCCAAGGAGCCGAGCCGCAGTGCCACTTTTTACGCTGCCGAACAGGCTAGAGCCCTGGGCCTGACGGTTTTTCTGGACCTAGACTTTCGCGCTGATGCCTGGCACGACCCCCGAGCCTACGGCCTGATGGTGCGGGCTTTGCTGCCCCTGGTGGACATTGCCATCGGCACCGAGGAGGAGGTCAACGCGGCCATGCTGCGCCGCCAGGAAGATCTCACCATCCGCCACTCGCAGATTACTGCGCCAGAAATCCGGGGCGATTTGCAGGCCAGCATCCGGGCCTTGCTCGAGCGAGGTGTTAGGGCGCTCGTAGTGAAACGGGGGGCTAAGGGTTCGGAGGTTCACCTGCCCTCGGGAGAAGTCATTCCGGTTCCCGGCTTTCCGGTGGAGGCGGTGAGCATCCTGGGAGCCGGCGACGCCTTTGCTGCCGGGTTCATCTACGGGTATCTGCAGGCCTGGGACTGGTACAGATGCGCGCGCATAGGCAACGCTTGCGGGGCCATTGTGGTGACCCGTATCGGTTGCGCTGACTTCACACCCTACCTCGACGAGGTGATGCGGTTTATTGAGGACAGGGGGGGGTTCTAGGATGCGCTGCCCAAGAGAAGGAACCTCGAGCCAAGGAGGAAGTGTGAACAAATCGTTTGGTGTGGCCCTGCTGGGCGCTGGTCGGATGGGCATGGAACACGCCCGTACCCTGATGGCCCTGCCCGAGGCCCGGGTGCTGGCGGTAGCTGATCCCAATCTGGAAGCAGCGGAGGTGGCTCGCGCGCTGCTGAGGGCCGAGAAAGTCTACGCGGAACCTCTGGAAGCCATCCAGCACCCGGGCGTGGAGGCGGTGGTGATCGTCACTCCGACCGACACTCACGCCCGCTGCATCGAAGCGGCGGCCCTGGTGGGCAAGGCCATCTTCTGCGAGAAGCCGGTGGCCAAAGACCTGGCCGAGACCCGACGGGTTATGCAACTGGTAGAGGAAAGGGGCGTGCCCTTCCAGATTGGCTTCCAGCGTCGCTACGACCCCCCCTACCTGGAGGCCAGGCGCCGCATTGAGGCGGGCGAGATTGGGCCGGTGGAGCAGTTTATCTCGGTCATGCGCGACCCGGCCCCGGCTCCACTGGACTACCTCAAAACCTCCGGTGGCATCTTCGTAGACCAGTCCATTCACGACATTGATTGCGCCCGCTACCTGGTGGGCGAAGTAGAAGCCGTGCATGCCTGGGGGGCCGTGCGGGTAGACCCCCGGATTGGCGAAATTGGCGACGTGGACACCACCAACCTCTCCCTGCGCTTTACCAACGGGGCTTTGGGGGTCATCCAGAACTCCAGACGGGCGGTCTACGGCTACGACGTGCGTACGGAGGTGTTTGGTGCTGAGGGTAAGCTGGTGATGGACGCCACTCCCAAAACCCCCCTGTGGCGCTACCAGGCGGGTGTGCAGGCCGACCACTACCACTTCTTTATGGATCGCTTCAAAGAAGCCTACCGCCTCGAGCTCACCGCTTTTTTCCAGGCCCTTGCTGAAGGGCGCTCTCCTAGCCCAGGGCCCAAGGATGCCCTCGAGTCGCTCCGCATTGCGCTGGCGGCCTCCCGAAGCCTCAAAGAAAACCGCATTGTACTGCTTCAGGAGGTGGTATGAACCACTATAAACCCCAATCTGGGCAGGTTTTGGTGGAAGTGGGGCCGCACCCGGACTGGAAATATCTCTTTTTTCGGGCGTTGGCCCTGGGGGTGGGCGAACAGGAAGCTGGCCACACCGAAGGACAGGAGGTGGCCCTGGTACCGCTCTCGGGCCGGATACAGGTGGAGGCTGGGGGGCAGGTATTCGAGATGGGCCGCAAAGATGTGTTCAGCGAGCTGCCCAGCGTGCTTTACCTGCCGCCCGGTACGGCTTACCGACTGACCGCCCAGAGCCAGGCCGAACTGGCCCTGGGAGGAGCCCCTGCGGAGGGACGCTACCCAATGCGCCTGTTTCGCCCTGAGGAAATGAAGGTAGAAATGCGTGGCGGGGCCAACGCCCTGCGCCAGGTGAACCACATCCTGGGATCCCACCTGCCCGCCGAGCGACTGATTCTGTATGAGGTCTACACGCCTTCGGGGTTCTGGTCGGGCTGGCCGCCCCACCGGCACGACGGGCGCATGGGCTCGCTCTACATCGAAGAGACCTACTACTACAAAATCAAGCCCTCTAACGGCTTCGCTATCCACCGCAACTACAGCCCCGAGGACGGCCTGGACGAGCTTTTACTGGCCCAGGACGGTGACTTGATCCTGGCCCCCAGAGGCTACCACCCTGTAGCGGCGGCCCCCGGCTCCAACGTCTACTACCTTAACTACATGGCCGGAGAAGCCTGCTTCGAGGCCCGCGCTACCCCCCCGGTAGATGACCCTGCCTGGGCCTGGATGCGCCAGGACTGGGCGGGCCAGCCCTTGGCAATACCTTTTGGTAAGCTAAGTAGCCGATGAAGGCTGAGCAGCGCCGCAGTCAGATCATCACCCTGCTGGAGCAAAAAGGCTCGGTGCTGGTAGACGACCTGGTCGAGCGGTTTGGGGTGAGCCACGTGACCATCCGCAAAGACTTGACCGAGCTCGAGGCCCGCGGCCTGCTGCACCGCACCCACGGTGGGGCTACATACACCCATAAAAGCCTGTTTAACCCCTCCTTCCGCGAGAAGGTCAACCTCCAGCAGGCCGAGAAGCAGGCCATCGTGCAGGCGGCTCTGGCGTACATCGAGGAGGCCGACACCCTGATTTTGGATTCCGGCAGCACCACCCTGCTGCTGGCTCGGCTGCTGAAGCGACACTTTCGCTCGCTTTACATCATCACCAACTCTATTCCCATCGCCAGCGAGCTGGCCGACACCCAGTGGGAAATTCTGCTCACCGGCGGGCAGTTGCGTCACCACAGCATGGCCCTCATAGGCCCGGCGGCAGTTCGGATCCTCGAGGCCTACCACGCGGACAAGGCCTTCATGTGCGCTACCGGGGTCTCCATCGGCAAGGGCTACACCACCCCCAACCCCTACGAGGCCCAGACCAAACAGGCCATGCTCAAAGCTGCCGATACCGCCATCGCCCTGGTAGACAGCAGCAAGCTGGGCCGGGCCACCCTGGCAAGCTTTGCAGCCCTGTCGGAGGTAGGCCTGCTCATCACCGACACCGGGGCTCCCCCGGAGTTCATGGCCGAACTCGAGCGCCACGGCCACGCCTGCTACAGGGCCCTGCCGGAAGGGCCTTCCGGCGTAGCCCGAGCGGGCTAGCCCCCGGCCAGGGTCTGGGTCTCTTCGGCCAGGAAAAGCCAGGTCTCGAGCACGCTGTCGGGGTTGAGTGAGATGCTCTCGATACCCTGTTGCACCAGCCAGAGGGCCAGCTCCGGGTGGTCGGAGGGGCCCTGCCCGCAGATGCCGATGTACTTGTCCATGCGCTTGGCAGTCTGGATGGCTCGCGAGAGCAGAAACTTGACGGCCTCGTCCTGCTCGTTGAAGAGGTCGGCCACCAGCCCCGAGTCGCGGTCCAGGGCCAGGGTAAGCTGGGTGAGGTCGTTGGAGCCAATCGAGAAGCCGTCGAAGAGCTCCAGGAACTGCTCGGCCAGAATGGCGTTCGACGGCACTTCACACATCATGACAATTTTGAGCCCGTCCTTGCCCCGCTCGAGGCCGTTATTCTCGAGGATTTCCAGCACGGCCTGGGCCTCCTTGACGGTGCGCACGAAAGGCACCATGACCCACACGTTCTGGAGGCCCTTGGCCTCACGCACCTCGCGGATGGCCTGGCACTCCAGGGCAAAGGCCTCGGCGAACTCGGGCGAGCGGTAGCGCGAAGCTCCCCGGAAGCCGATCATGGGGTTTTCCTCTTTGGGCTCGTAGCGGGTGCCGCCCAGCAGGTGGGCGTACTCGTTGGACTTGAAGTCCGAGAGCCGCACGATCACCGGGTTAGGCGCAAAGGCCGCCGCAATCATGCTGATTCCCTCGGCGAGCTTTTCGCGGTAGAAGGCCACCGGGCTTTCGTAACCTGCGGTTCGGCGGGCAATCTCCGTTTTCAGGTTCTCCGGAAGCCGGTCGAACTCCAAAAGCGCTTTGGGGTGGATGCCGATGGTGTTGTTGATGATGAACTCGAGCCGGGCCAGCCCCACCCCCGCGTTGGGCAGGTTGGCAAAGCTGAAAGCCCGCTCGGGCGAGGCCACGTTCATCATGATTTTGGTGGGGATGGGGGGCATCTTGTCGAGCTCGATGCGCTGCACTTCAAAGCGCGGGCTGCCCGTGTAAACCCGGCCCACGTCCCCCTCGGCGCAGGAGACCGTGACGGTCTGCCCATCCTGGAGTACCTCGGTAGCCCCGGCGGCTCCCACCACCGCCGGAATGCCCAGCTCCCGGGCCACAATGGCCGCGTGGCAGGTGCGCCCGCCCCGGTTGGTCACGATGGCTGCGGCCTTTTTCATCACCGGCTCCCAGTCGGGGTCGGTCATGTCGGCGACCAGCACATCGCCCTCCTGCACCCGGTTCATCTCGCGGGGGTGCTGAATGACCCGCACCGGGCCGGCCCCAATCCGCTGACCAACCGCCCGGCCTGTGACCAGAACCGTACCCCGTTCCTTCATCTCAAAACGTTCAATAACCCGGTTCACCCGGCTCTGCACGGTCTCGGGGCGGGCCTGCAAAATGTAAATTTGCCCATCCAGTCCGTCTTTAGCCCACTCGATGTCCATGGGTCTGCCGTAGTGCTGTTCAATCAGTAGGGCTTGTTTGGCCAGCTCGAGCACATCCGCATCGGTAATGGAAAAGCTAGCGCGTTCGGCAGCCGTGGTCTCGATGGCCTGAACGCCCTGACCCTCGCCGGCGTAGATCATTTTCTGGAGTTTGCTGCCCAGGGTGCGCTGCAGAATGGTGTTGCGCCCCTCGGCCAGCCCTTTTTTGTAAACGTAAAACTCGTCCGGGTTTACCGCGCCCTGCACCAGCAGCTCGCCCAGCCCATAGCTCGAGGTGATGAAGATCGCATCGCGGAAGCCCGATTCGGTATCCAGGGTGAAGGCCACCCCACTGGCCCCCAGGTCGCTCCGCACCATGCGCTGAACCCCTGCCGAGAGGGCCACCTCCTCGTGGGCAAACCCGTGGTGGACGCGGTAGGCAATGGCCCGGTCGTTGTAGAGCGAGGCAAAGACCTTTTTGATGTGCAAAAGCACACTTTCGATGCCCTTAACGTTCAGGAAGGTTTCTTGTTGCCCCGCAAAGCTGGCCTCGGGCAGGTCTTCGGCGGTGGCGCTCGAGCGCACCGCAACAGAAAGCCCGCCCTTAGAGGCGGACTCGAGGCGAATGTAGGCATCTACAATGGCTACCTCTAGCGCCTTGGGTAGCTCGGCGCCCTCGACCCAGCTTCGAATTTCAGCCCCTACGCGGGCCAGCTCGTCCACATCGTTGGTGTCTAGCTGGCCTAGGGCGGTGTTGATGCGTTCGACCAGGTGGTTATGCTGCAAGAACTCGCGGAAGGCCGCTGCCGTGGTGGCAAACCCCCCCGGAACCCGCACCCCAGCCTGGGAGAGGTTGCTGATCATCTCGCCGATGGAGGCGTTCTTGCCCCCTACAACTTCCAGGTCTTTCATGCCCAGCGTCTCGAACCAGCGAATATAGCTCATAGCCGCACCTCGTTGCAGTTGATGGTAGTTTGGGGGAGCAGTAAAGAGGAGAGGTCAGGTTTGGTGTAGCTATAGCCTGAAGCCCTGTGTAATTGGAGCTACACACATAAACTACACTGTTATGACAGAGGACGCTATGGAGCGAACGGTTTTTATTGTCTCAGACCATACGGGCCTGACCGCAGAGTCGGTTGCACGGAGTCTTCTGGCCCAGTTTGAGGCCGTGCAGTTTCGGTACGTAACGCGGCCCTTCACCAACACCGAAGAAGAGGTTTATAGCCTTGTGTACGAAATAAACGCGATTTACGAGCGCGATCGGCTGCGGCCCATCGTGTTTTCGACCCTGGCCAATCCGGCGTTAAATGACCAACTCAAAACGGCTCCAGCCCTGCACTTTGACCTGTTTCGCAGCTACCTGGGGGAGCTGGAGCGTGAACTGGGGCAGCCCCCTACAGGCCGGGTCGGGCGACTTCACAGCATTAGCGACAACACCTACTTCACCCGCATTGATGCAGTGGACTTCGCCCTAGCCACCGACGATGGCCTGGGCGAGCGCTACTACCAGATGGCCGACGTGATCCTGGTGGGGGTCAGTCGGGCCGGCAAGACCCCGACCTGCCTCTTCCTTGGTATGCAGTACGGCCTGCGAGCCTCCAACTACCCCCTGGCCGAGGACGACTTCGAGCGGGAGACCCTGCCCGAACCCATCAAGGCCCACAAAGACAAAATCTTTGGCCTGACCATTCATCCTGCTCGGCTGCACCAGATTCGCACCCAGCGGAAGCCGGGCAGTCGCTACGCTTCGCTGGAACAGTGCGAGTACGAGGTGCGCCGGGCCGAGCAGCTGTTCAGGCGGCTGGGGGTTCGTTACTTCGATACCACCAGCGCCTCCATCGAAGAAATTGCCGCCAACATCGTGCAGTCGGCGGGTTTACAGCGGCGCTTTGCCTGATTTTTGTTTGGATTGTGAGCCGGGTCTGAAGAATCCCGACTGAACTACTATACATTCTACTCAGCAGAACCTATACTCTTATTGCGAGTGATTCGCAGTAAGAGTTGGGATCACCACACCAAAAGGGGAAAAGCATGGTCAATCAACTGGAAATCCGCAACCTGCACGCCAAAATCGTGGATGGCGAGACCATTCTGAACGGAGTCAACCTGATCGTGCCCAAAGGCCAGATCCATGCTGTCATGGGGCCCAACGGGGCGGGCAAGAGCACCCTGGGGAAGATTATCGCCGGTGACCCCAGCTACGAGATCACCAGGGGCGACATCCTGATGGATGGGGAGAGCATCCTCGAGATGGAAGCCGACGAACGGGCCCGCAAGGGGCTGTTCCTGGCTTTCCAGTACCCCGTAGAGGTGCCGGGGGTGTCCAACGCCAACTTCCTGCGCTTGGCCCTGCAGGCCAAAAAGGGCGGCGAAGTGGACATGATGGAGTTCTACGGCAAACTGCAAAAGGCCTTGCAGACCCTCGAGTGGGACGAGAGCATTCTGACCCGCTACCTCAACGATGGCTTCTCCGGGGGCGAGAAGAAGCGCAACGAGATCATGCACATGATGGTGCTGGAACCCACCTACGCCATCATGGACGAGACCGATTCCGGCCTGGACATTGACGCCTTGAAGGTGGTGGCCAGAGGCGTGAACGCCATGCGGGGCCCCAACTTTGGCGCCCTGTTGATCACCCACTACCAGCGTCTGCTCAACTACATTGTGCCGGATGCGGTTCACGTGATGATTGATGGCCGCATCGTGACCTCGGGCGGCCCCGAGCTGGCGCTGAAGCTCGAGGAGCAGGGTTACGAGTGGGTGAAGGAATTGGCAGTAACAAGCTAATAGCCGATAGCGCATAGCCATTGGCCATCAGCTATCAGCTATAGGCTATCGGCGCGACTGAAGGGAGCGCAAATGTCAGATAACGTTGTCGTCGAGAACATCGGCAATGAATACAAGTACGGCTTTGTGGACGAAGTAAAGCCGGTCTGGAAGGCTGAGAAGGGTCTCTCGCGGCGCGTGGTGGAGGCTATCAGCTACCACAAGGACGAGCCGGCCTGGATGCTACAGTTCCGCCTGAAGGCCCTGGAAATCTACCAGTCCAAGCCAGTGCCGACCTGGGGGGCTGATCTCTCCGGGCTCAACATGGACGAGATCTACTTCTACGCTAAGCCCACCGAAAAGCGCGATGCCAGAAGCTGGGACGAGGTGCCTGAGGAGATTCGCCGCACCTATGAGAAGCTGGGTATCCCAGAGGCCGAGCGCAAGGTGCTGGCCGGGGTGGGCGCGCAGTACGACTCGGAGATGGTCTACCATCAGGTCAAGGAAGAGCTGGCCCGCCTGGGGGTGATCTTCGTCTCCATCGAGGAAGGGCTCAAGCACCACGAAGACCTCTTCCGCGAGTACTTTGCTACCGTGATTCCCCCCGAGGACAACAAGTACGCCGCGCTCAACTCGGCGGTCTGGTCGGGCGGGAGCTTTGTGTATGTGCCCAAGGGGGTTAAGGTAGACCTGCCCTTGCAGGCTTACTTCCGGGTCAATACCGCCGAGCTGGGCCAGTTCGAGCGCACCATCATCGTGGTGGACGAGGGCGCCGATATGCACTACATCGAGGGCTGCACCGCCCCCACCTACACCACCGACTCCTTCCACTCCGGGGTGATCGAGATTGTGGTGAACCAGGGCGCCCGCAGCCGCTACACCACCATCCAGAACTGGTCGCACAACATGTACAACCTGGTGACCCAGCGAGCCCTGGTCAAGAAAGATGCCTACCACATGTGGCTGGATGGCAACCTGGGCTCCAAGGTGACCATGAAGTACCCCAGCAGCTACCTGGTCGAGGAGGGGGCCCGCTCGGACATCCTCTCAATTGCCTTTGCTAACACCGGCCAGCACCAGGACGCCGGCGGCAAGCTGATTTTTGCGGCCTCCAACACGGGCGGCAGCATCGTGTCCAAGAGCATCTCCAAGGGCTCGGGCCGCAGCAGCTACCGGGGGCTGATTAAGGTGTACGAAGGGGCCAAGCACGTCAAGGTGAACGTGGAGTGCGATGCGCTCCTGATCAACGAGGAGTCCCGCACCGACACCTACCCCTACATGGAGATCGAGGACGACACCGCCACCGTGGGCCACGAGGCCACCGTGAGCCGCCTCAACGACGAGCAGATCTTCTACCTGCAAAGCCGGGGGCTGCCCGAGGACGAAGCCGCAGCGCTGATTGTGCGAGGCTTTATCGAGCCGGTAGCCAAGGAGCTGCCCCTCGAGTACGCCGTCGAGCTAAACCGACTGATTGAGCTCGAGATGGAAGGGTCGGTGGGCTAACATGGAGCTGACCTCAACCCTCTCCCGCGACCTGGTATTGCAGGTTTCCAGCTTGCTGAACGAGCCCGACTGGCTCCGGGCCAAGCGCCTATTGGCCTGGGAGACCTTTGCCAGGCTGCCCTACCCCACCACCCGCACCGAGGAGTGGAAGTACACCGACATCACCGAGGTGCCCTTCGAGGAACTCTCCCTCGAGCTCCCCACCGGAAAGCCCTCGGCCATTCCCCAGGCGGTACAGGAGCGTCTGGCCCAGGCCCAGCTATCGGGCTACGCCGTGTTCGTGGGGGCGGATCTGGTACACGCCCTGCTGCCCGAGGAGTACCGTCAGCAGGGCGTCATCTTCTGTAGCCTGCACGAGGCCCTTGCCCAGCACCCCAGGCTGGTCGAGGAGAACCTCTTCAAAGCGGTCAACTGGTCTGACCTGGTGGGCACCCAGCAAAACCGCCCCGAGAACTCCAAGATTCCCGCCCTGAACGCGGCCCTCTTCACCCACGGGGTGTTCCTTTACATCCCCAAAAACGTAGAGTTCAGCAAGCCTATCGGGGTGTTTAAGTACCTGGAAGGCGGCAAGCTCTCGGGCTCGCGTACCCTGATTGTGGGTGACGTGAACAGCCAGGCGGTCTACATCGAGGAGTACATTTCGCCCTCTAAGGTGGCCGCCTCGGTGAACACCTCCTCCACCGAAATCATCGTGGGCAACGGAGCCAAGGTGCGCCACGCGCACATCCAGCTGCTGGGCCAGGGTTTCTACCACTTCCACCGCCAGCGGGCGCACCTCCAGCGTGATGCTGCCCTCAACGACCTGGTGGTGAACATGGGGGCGACCATCAGCCGGGCCGAGGTGCAGTCGGAGATGCTGGGGCCGGGCTCTTCCTCCGAGATGCTAGGCCTGTACTTCACCACCGGGCACGAGCATGTAGACCACTATACCCTGCAACACCACGTGGCCGACCATGCCTACTCCGACGTGCTTTACAAGGGCGCGGCCAAGGATCAGAGCCGCACGGTGTACGCGGGGCTCATCAAGGTCGAGCGGGGCGCCCAGAAAACCGATGCCTACCAGACCAACCGCAACCTGCTCCTGTCCGAAGATGCCCGTAGCGACAGCGTGCCGCAGCTCGAGATCGGGGCCAACGACGTTAAGTGCTCCCACGGCTCTTCCACCGCGCCGGTAGCCCCGGAGGAGCTGTTCTACCTGATGAGCCGCGGATTGCCGCGCCACATGGCCCAGCAAATTCTGGTAAAGGGCCATATGACTGACGTGCTGACCCGCATCCCCATCGAGCCGCTGCGCCAGCATATCGAGCGCATTATTGAGGAAAAAGTAAGGGTATAGCTCAGCGCTGAAGGCCGAAAGCATAAGCCCAATACTTTTGGCCTTCGGCCTTCGGCTTGCTTATGTGGATTCCAGTCGCAAAGCTCGAGCAGTTCCAGAATGGCCGTCTGGTGGTCAGGGTTGAGGGCGAAAAAACCCCGGTGCTGTTGCTCCATACCGGCGAGGAAGTTTTTGCCATTGCGGACATCTGCACCCACGACAAAAACCCCCTCTCCGATGGCCCGGTAGAGGGCGATACCATCCAGTGCACCCGCCACGGGGCCCGGTTTAACCTGCGCACCGGCAAGGCCACCCTGCCTGCCCCACGCCCGGTGAAGGCCTACAGGGTCAAGCTCGAAGAGGGGCAGGTTTGGTTGGAGGTATAAGCTAATGCTTGGAAGAGCGGCCCCTCGAGGGGCCGCTCTTGAATTAACCACCTTTTTGTCCAGAAGCAAAGAGAAAATTCGTTAATTCTGTAGAGGTGTGAAGGACGTAACGGCCAAATTTGCACCTGACCTGGGGGGTTGGTCGCTAGTCTGTTGGCAGTCCAGGAGCAGGGGTGGCTCGAGGTTAGCCAGCAACACATGACTGCCAGGCCCGGAATTCAGTTTCAAAAAATGCGCACTGTAAAAGGCGTTAAATATAAAGATGTGACAGGCACGGAATAGTTGGCTTGTCGGTGGCCTGTCACTGCATAAAAAACGTAACGAATAGGGGGGTTGGATTAAGCAATTTTGCCCCACGTAACGGTCATTTACACCCCCAGGGCTAGAAAGTTTTCCTATCGTGGAGTCTAGGTACTTGGCGCAGTCATACAAGGAGAAAATACCGTGATTACCGATAAAACACCTACCCGCCGCGAAGCCATCCTGGTCATGGATTCGCGCAATGCTCTGAGCGCTGTGCGCAACCATGGCCTGGGCGGATCGTGGAGCAGGCTGTACAGGGTGGACAACCACTACCTTGACCTGAGCCTCAAGCTCGAGGGAACCGAACCGATCTTGATTGGCAAGCTGGTAACTCCTACGCTGAGTAGCGGCCTGGCCCGCTTAATGGCCTCTGATGGGGGTTTATTGCAGGAAGTGGAGCTTGGTGCCTCGGGCATGTTTCGCCTGCCGGTGCCTACCACGGGGGTATATCACCTCGAGATGAACCTGGGTGAGCAGCAGTTTGTGGTGCGCTCGGTGGACGTGTACTGATGCCGGATTTTGTTGGCAGATAGCAAGACGTATTGTAGAGAGTCCTGACATGTCTCAAGATCGCCTTCCCCGTCGCCTACGTTTAGCTCGAGTACCCTCGGAATCCAAACCGAGCCGGTCGGTACTGCAAGCAGTCTCTACCCAACTGATTGACCGCTTGCTGGCGGGGGGTGCTACCCAGGCATTCGAGCTGGGATTGGAGGAACTGCTGCGCGAACTGCCAGGGGTTGAACAGGCTTTTTTGTGGGTGCGGGATGGACAAAACCGCTTTAGCTTGCAGGCTTTTCGGGGGGTGCCTCAAGCCGCCCTCGAGGGGGTCGAAGCGGTACTGGAGTCCTCGCTCAGGATGGCCTATCTGGGTTCGCCGGAAGGCTGGCTGGCCGGGAGGGCGCACCTCGATGGCGAGGAGCATTTCCTGCGCCGGGTGCTTAACACACTCTCCGGCAAGCTGGAAGCCTCAACCCAGGAGCCTGCTCATAACCTCACCCTGCCGCTCCTGGCTAATCGGCAGGTGTGGGCCGTACTGCACCTGCATGCGCCGGCCCGATTCCTGGGCCAGGCGGAAGCAGACTGGGTAAGCCAGTACATGGCAGGGGTGGCGCCCATCCTGCGCGAGGTGTATTTGCGCGAAGCGGCGGAGCGACAGTCGCTGTGGTTATCGGCGATTAACGCCTTGCTACGGGTCTCGCACGAGCAGCCGCTCGAGCTGGGGTTACAGGATGCCCTCGAGGAAGCCACCCGCCTCTCGGGGGCCGAAGGGGCTCGCCTGATTACCTTCGAAGGGCACGCTATTCGCACCATTGCCCAGGCCGGCTGGGGTTCGGGGCTGCCCGTGGAAGCAGCCATTACCCGCCAGTTGGGTGAGCGCTTGCGCAGCGGACAGCAGGTGGGTATTCCCCGCTACGACCTGTATCCCGCTCATCGCCTCGAGCTGGTGGAGGCCGGGCTCCGTAGTTTGTTTATCCTGCCCATTCTGCGGCAGAGCAGCGAAGCCAGTGCCTTGCTGCTCTTCAGTACCCAGCAACACTGGCTTCCCGATGCCCAGACCCAGGAACTCCTGAGCGATATGGCGGCAGCCATTGGGGTGGTGCGGGTGGAGTGGACTTTGCGGCGGGAGCTGGCCTGGGCCGCCTACACCGACCCCCTGACCGGGCTGGGCAACCGCCGGGCCTTTGAGCGCGACCTGGAAAAGCTCACCCAGCGGGCCAATGGCCGTGTGGTGGTGCTGGTGCTGCTCGACCTGGATGGATTCAAGGCCATCAACGATACCTACGGTCACGTACATGCCGATCACGTACTGGTGCGGCTGGGCGGGGTGCTACGCTCCAGGGCCAGGGCCGGGGATCGGGCCTACCGCCTGGGGGGTGATGAATTTGCCCTGATCATCGAGGGTTCCAGTACCCTCAATCCGCTCCGCACGGCAGAGCGCTACCGTGCGCTGTTGGAGGAAATCCGCGTCTCCGATAGTACTTTCCTGAAGGTCAGTCTGGGCTATGCGGTTTATCCTACCGATGTAGCGGATATCCAGAGCCTGTGGCGCATTGCCGATGACCAGATGTACAGGGACAAAGCCCTGCGCAAGGGCCGTACCCCACTGTTTACCCAGGGGCTCGAGCAGCCCATTCAACTCAACACGCCTCTGTTCCGCCTTGCCAACCGGCTGGCCCAGGTGTTGAAACTGGAGCCGGGCGAACAACAGGTTTTGCAAGCGAGTTGTTATCTGCTGCAACTGGCCCTGGGCGAAATAGAAAGCTCCCCGGATGTGCAGTTACCCGACGTATTGCTGCGCGAAGCCGCACGGGTGCTGATGTTTTTTCAAAGCCACTGGGACGGGAGGGATCAACCGCTGGACTTGATGGGTGAGCCCATTCCCCGGGCTGCCCGGGTGCTGCAGGTGGCCCGGCAGTTTATAGCCGCCATACAGCCTGTGGAAGGACGGCCCGCATTCAGCATTGAGGAAGCATTGGAAGCCATTGCCAGACAAGCCCATCAACGATTCGACCCAACCGTGGTAGAAGCCTTGCACTCTCTTCGGGGTAGCCTGAGCGAGGATTCAGCCGCTTGAACCTGCGCTTAAAACCCAAAACTGTGTTTATTTACCAATTTCCGATAGGATTGAGTCGTTGCGGCTATGAATATTACCGACCTGGCCCAGTATTTGATGGACGAGCCTGATCCGGCCAAGAGGCTGGCGCGTTTACAGCAAATCGTGCCAACGATTGAATTAATCGAGATTCTCAAGGCAGAAGTAGACCATCAAAAAGACGTGGATACGGCCAGGGCCCTGCTGGCAGGGGAACGGGCTGTAGAGGCTGCAGCCCATGTTCAGGACGCCAAGGCCCGCCCGCTGGCCCTGTGGGCCTATGCCGTAGGTCTGACGGTACGCGGCAATTTTGCCGAAGCCATACCCGTCTTTGAAGAGGCCCGCAAGGGGCTGCAAAACCTGGGATACCAGGAAGACGCGACCCGTGCGGGTATGCGGCAGATCCAGGCCCTGGCCATGATGGGAGATATGAAGGGGGCTCTGGCCCTGGCGGAAGAAGCCCGCGAGGTCTTCATGGAACTGGGGTTGTTTCGTGATGCCGCCCTGGTGAGCGTCAACATCGGCATTATTCACTACCGGGCAGGCCGGATGCTCGAGGCCGAGGGCGCCGTCAAGTATGCCCTCGAGCAACTCTCGAGGGTAGGGGATGTGGTAGGCCAGGGCAAGGCCCACGGCAACCTGGCCCTGATTTACGAGGCCCAGGATCGCTACCGCGAGGCAGTAACGCACTACCAGACCGCCCTGGACATTTTTCGCGCCCACAACCTGACCGAAGACTTTATCGGCAACAGCGTGAACCTGGCCCTGCTGTATCGCAAGGAAGGCCGGCTGAACCAGGCCCTCGACCTGTTGAGCCGGGTGCGGGCCATGTATGGCAAGCTCGATGGCAACCCCAACGCGGCCTTTGCCCAGCTCGAGGAGGCCCGCATCCACCTCGATCTCAACCTGCTGTCGGAAGCCCACAAGCTCTCCCAGGAACTGGTGGAGGTTTTTGCGGCGCGGGGTATGCAGATGGAGCAGGCCGAGGCCCTGACCACCCTGGGCAGCGCCCTGGCCAAGCAGGGCAAACTCGAGGAGGCCCGCCAGACCCTGGAACGCGCACGGGAGGGCTGGTTGTCTCTGCAAAACGCCATCCAGGCGGCGCTGGTGGAGGTCTCGGTGGCTTCCTTATTTTTGGAGTCGGGGCGCCAGGGCCAGATAGCCGCCCTCGAGCAGGCCGTGCTGGTAGCGGGTCGGGCCATTGAGGCCCTGAGCGAGGTGCCCTCGGCCAAGGCCCTGGGTCTGAGCGTGATGGCCGAAGCCTTGTTGGATCTGGGCAACCGCCCGGAAGCCAAGCGCTACCTGGAAGAAGCCGCCTCCCTGGCCGTAGGGCTGGGCATTCCCGATCTCACCATCCGCATTGAACGCCTGCGGGGTCAGGTGGCCCTGCTGGAGAATCGCACCCAGGCCGCCGAACTGCACTTCAAACGCGCCATTGAGCGCCTCGAGGCGGTGCGGGCCAGCCTCAGCGTGGACGAGTTCAAGTCGGCGTACCTGGGCGATAAGCTCGAGGTCTACGGCGACCTGGTAGACTTGTTGCTGGATACCCAGCGCCCCCGTGAAGCCTTTGAATATGCCGAACGCGCCAAGTCGCGGGCCCTGGTAGATCTGCTGGCCCGTGGCGGCGAAAGCCCCCGCAGGTCAGCCGACCCCGAGGTCGAGCGCTTGCGGCAGGAACTTGCTGAGGCGCGCCAGGAGCTCAACCAGCACTTTCTGGCGGTAGAAGCCGAATCAGCAGCGGGAACCCGTGGCAGCAACTGGGAAAAAATGGTGGCTCTGGAGGAGCGGGTCACCCAGCTTATCCGCGAGCTCGAGCGCCTCCAGCCCGAAACCGTCATGACCGAACAGGTGCAGGAGCTCCGCCTGCACGAGCTGCAGCAAACCCTCGAGCCAGGCACCATCCTGCTCGAGTACTTCCACACCCGCAAGGGCTTGATGGCCTTTGTGGTGGAGGGGGAACGCGTCGAGGCGGTACGCGAGCTGGGCTCCCTCGAGCAAGTCCAGCAGCACGTCGAACAGCTCGAGTTCTTTCTCAGCCGGGTCGCCCAAGGCGGCATAATGCTGAAGATTTATGGTGAGGAAGCCCTCAAGCGTTCGGTAGACGATCAGCTCCAGGCCCTCTACCGGTTGCTCATCGAGCCCCTCTCGCTCAAACTCTCCGGCCAGCCCCTCATTATCGTCCCGCACGGGGTGCTCCACGCGGTGCCCTTTGCAGCCTTGTATGATGGCGAACAATATCTGCTCGACCGTGCAGAGCTTTCCCTTTCGCCCAGTGCGGCGGTGTATGCCCTGTGCCGTAAACGTGTTCGACACGACCCCGGCTCCCTGGTAGCCTTTGGGGTGCCCCTCGAGAACATTCCCCAGGCCACCCTGGAAGTAGAGCAGATTAGCCAGATTGCCCGGGCCCCCCACAAGTTTGTGGGAGAGCAGGCCACGCTGCAAAACTTCTTTGCGGCTGCGCCCCAGGCCGAGGTCTTGCACATTGCCACCCACGGGGCTTTCCGCCCTGACAACCCCATGTTTTCCGGGCTGCGCATGGCAGACGGCTGGCTGGCGGCCCGCGACCTCTATAACCTGCGCCTGGGGGCCGAGTTGGTGGTGCTCTCGGCCTGCGAGACGGGTCTGGCCAAGCAAACCAGCGGCGACGAACTGATGGGCCTGGCAAGGGGCTTCCTTTATGCAGGTGCGCCCTGTCTGATTGCCAGCTTGTGGCCGGTACGCGACGACGCTACCGCCAAGTTCATGACCACCTTCTACACCAACCTGCGGGCGGGGATGTCGGTGGCTACGGCCATGCGCGAGGCCCAACTGGCCTTGCGCCGGGAGCATCCCAACCCCTACTTCTGGTCGGCGTTTACGGCTACGGGCGATTCGCACCGCACCGTGCACATATAACGTTATGGGTCATTCCTGTTGGTGCCGGTCAGCACTTCGAGCACTTCCTCAGGCGTGTCTACCAGGGTGATGAGCTCCAGATCCCTGGCATCCACAACCCCGGCGGGAATCATGGTGCCTTTCATCCAGTCCAGCAATCCCCTCCAGTAGGCCTTATCCAGTGCAAAAATGGGGAACGGATGTACCTTTCCGGTCTGCACCAGCACCAGTACCTCGGTCAGCTCATCCAGGCTGCCGAAGCCTCCCGGCATCACCACAAAAGCCTGGGCGTAGCGCACCAACATCAGTTTGCGGGCAAAAAAATAGCGAAAGCTCAAGCTATGGGTCTGGAAGGGATTGGCCCTTTGTTCGTGGGGTAACTGGATGTTGAGCCCCACCGAGATGCCCCCCGCATTGTAAGCCCCCCGGTTGGCGGCCTCCATCAGCCCCGGCCCACCGCCCGTCACCACGCCAAAACCTGCCTCGGCCAGCCGTTGCCCAAGCAACAGCGCCTGGGCGTAGTAGGGGCTTTCCGAACCGAGGCGAGCCGAACCAAACACCGTTACGAGCGGTACCCCCAGCTCCCCCAACACTTCAAAACCTTCCACAATTTCGGCCATGATGCGCCATAACCGCCAGGAATCCTGATGCTGCAACAGGTCAATTTCGGGTTGGGTCATGCCCTTACTCTATCGCGGTTCCTACCCACGGGTCGGCGACCAGACGCCGCTTTTCGATTTGTGCGCCCAAAGAGGCATTCCCGAATGCGGGGGGTTCAACCGGGCAGACAAGGTACTGGAGGTTTGCCCGGAATCCTGTGGGTGGCTGTACCTGTACCCTGCAACAGGCGGGGGAGGCTCGCGTAGTAGCCACCCCGACTTAATCGGGACAGGGATACCTGCTACTGGACGGCAAACCAGCAAACCAGGCCAACCTTGACAAGCACGGTATACCACCCGTACACTTCTGCCAGGATGATCTTAAGTGCAAAAAAATCCAGCGCCGGGGGGCTAGTCTGAACTAGTCCGCGCAGCTGCGTACCCCGGCCCGCACCCGCTTGCGGGCGATTTTTTTTGTGAAGGACGTTATGCCAGAGCCTACCCACTCCCGTATCGAAATCGTGGACACCACCTTCCGCGATGGTCAGCAGTCACCCCTTTTGTTCGACACCGAGAAGTACCGCTTTACCCTCGAGGAGAAAAAGCAACTGCTGGCCGGCCTGATTGAGCTGGGCGTGACGCACTTCGAGTTCTTCTCGCCGGTGGTGGGGGAGGCCGAGGCGGAGGACGTGCGCGAGCTCATCGCCTACGCCCAAACCCTCACCCAAAAGCCGCTATACTTCCTGGGTCACTGCCGCACCAATCCGCTGGACATCGAAAAAGCGCTGGAGGCCGGTTGCAACGGGCTGAACCTGTACCTGGGTGTTTCGCCCCTGGCCCAGCAGCACAACGCGCAGAAAAGCCTGGAAGAATCGGTGGCACTGGCCCGGGAGGTGATCCGGGCCACCCGAAAGGCCCACCCCGACCTGTACATTCGCTTTAGCGCCGAGGATGCTTTTCGCACCCCGCTCGAGGACGTTTTTTACCTTTACGATGCGGTGTACCCCTACGTGAACACCCTGGGCATGCCCGACACGGTGGGCATCGCCGAGCCCGAGGATGTGACGGCGGTGGTGGCTCAGTTGCGCCAGCGCTATCCCAACGCCCGGCTGGAGTGCCACTTCCACAACGACCGGGGCCTGGCCTTAGCGAATGTGAATGCCGCCGTGCGGGCTGGGGTGCGCTACGTGGATGCCTCCATCTGGGGTTTAGCCGAGCGCTCCGGGATTCCTTCGGTCACGGGGGTGCTGTTCAACCTGTCCAAGCGCTACCCCGAAATTGCCGCGCAGTACAACCTGAGCCAGTGCTACCCCCTGAACGTGCTGATGGCCTCCATCCTGGGCACCCTGGTGCCCTACACCGAGCCCGTTTCCCTGACCAACCGCACCCATACCGCTGGAGTACACCAGAAGGCTGTGCTGAACGAGAAAAAGGTCTACGAGGCCCACAACCTGCACGACTTTGGGGTGGACAAAAACCAGCTTCTCTTGGGCCCGCTTTCAGGCTGGCATCTGATCTACTACTACTTGAAGGAAGTGGAGAACTTTGTAATCAGCAAGGAACAGGCCAGGCTGATTGCCCAGGAGTTCAAAGCCCGCACTGCCGAGATTGGCCGCAGCAAGAAGCCCGAAGAACTGTTGCTCGAGGTTGCCGAGGCCCACGGCCTTTCCCGCCATACCCTGCCCGAGGAAGTGCCCACCGCCCGGTTGGAGAACCTGGACTAAGCTATGCTAAAGCTGGTTGAACTCTTCCTCAGTCAAGCCGATTTGCTTCAGAATGGCTTTCCAGGTGCCTTTTTTGAGCTCTTTTCGGTGAAAGGCGACCACCGTTCTTCTGCCGTCTGGATGTCGAAAAAACCGGTGGCTGCCCTTGGCTTCAGCCTCTTCGAACCCCAGGCGTTTGAGTTTACGAACCACCTCATCGGGTTTAGGCGGCATGGGGTTCGGGAATCTCGAGCTCTACAAAGTCCTCAAAGTCGCTGGGTGGAATGGGCTCGCCCCACTGGCGCATGGCCTCGAGCATCCCTTCCAGAGCCTCCTGCACATTCGCCAGCGCTTCTTCGCGGCTATCTCCGTCCGAAAAGACACCCGCGACCGATGGCACCCGGGCCAGCCAGACCCCAGGTTCTTCGGGGTCTTCGAAGACTTCGACGCGGTAGCGCAGTTTCATACAATCATTATAGAGGGTTGCGATGGGCCTGACTTTAGCTGAAAAAATCCTTTCCAAACGGACGGGCCGCGAGGTACGGGCGGGCGAACTGGTGGTGGTGGAGGTGGACCAGGTGATGGTGGTGGACTCCATCGCCGGGAGCTTCTTCAAGCGGCTGGAGCAGCTCCAGGCCACCCCGCGCTTCCCCGAGAAGGTCTCGATTGTAATAGACCACGTGGCCCCGGCGGCCAATGTGGAGGTGGCCAGGGCCCAGAAGGAAATCCGCGAATGGGGCAACCGCCACGGCTGCCGGGTGTTTGATGTGGGGCGGGGTATCTGCCACCAGGTTTTGATTGAAGAGCGGCTGGCCCTGCCGGGGGGCATTGTGCTGGGCTCGGACTCGCACTCCACCACCTACGGCGGGATTGCCTGCTTTGGGAGCGGGATGGGGGCCACCGACATCGCCCTGGCGGCGGCTTCGGGGCGCACCTGGCTGCGGGTGCCCGAGACGGTCAAGGTGACCTTCCGGGGTTCGCTGGCCCCCGGCACCACGGCCAAGGACGCGGCCCTCGAGATGATCCGCGTCCTCACCGCCGACGGGGCTACCTACATGAGCATCGAGATGCACCTGGTGGACGGGGCCGAATCCCTAACCCGCAGCCAGCGCCTGACCCTGGCCAACCTGACCGTGGAGGCCGGGGCCAAGTGCGGGCTGGTGGTGCCCAGTGGCGAGATTTTAGAACTCTACGAGGTGCCCGACTGGCTCTACCCCGATAAGGGAGCGGTCTACGCTAAGGAAGTCGAAATTGACCTCGCGAGCCTCACCCCCCGGGTCTCGGTGCCCTTCTACGTGGACAACGTGGAAGAGGTGACGCAAGTAAAGGGCAAGAAGGTAGACCAGGTGTTTGTGGGCACCTGCACCAACGGGCGGCTCGATGACCTGCACGAGGTCGCCGCCATCCTTAAGGGCCGCAAGGTGGCGCCGGGGGTGCGGATGCTGGTGATCCCGGCCTCGTCGGAGGTGCTCGAGGCGGCCACCGCCGACGGCACCCTGCTGACCCTGCTGCAAGCGGGCGCAACCCTGGGCACCCCCGGCTGCGGGCCCTGCATGGGGCGGCACCAGGGGGTGCTGGCTCCCGGCGAGGTGTGCGTGAGCACCTCCAACCGCAACTTCAAAGGGCGCATGGGTGCGGCGGATGCCGAAATCTATCTGGCTTCGCCCCGGGTGGCGGCGGCCACGGCCATCGCGGGGTACATCACTACCCCGGAGGAACTGCTGGGGGGTTAGGCTCGGGGGGCAGGATGACCGGCGTAGCAACTGCTTACACCACCCTGGGGCGCTTCCTCGACCACTGGGACGGGGTGCGGATGGTCACACTGAAGCTGCTCGGCTGCTTCTCGGAAGCGGATTTGCGGCGCACCCTGTGGCCGGGCTCGAGGACGGTAGGCGAGATGTTCCACCACATCGGAGCGCACCAGTTCTATGCCTGCCGGGGGCTCTTTCTGGGCCAGTGGGAGCCCAAAGGAACCCTGGAAGAGAGCCCCGACGCCGACTGGGACTTGCACAAGCACCTTACCGTTTACAAGACCGAAACACTCCATCACTGGTTGGAAAGGGTTCAGCAGCAAACGCGAACCTGGGCCCAGGAAGCGGTGGAATCTCGCCTGACCGACTTCGCTACCGATAACCCCTGGCACGAAGGGATGCGCGGCTGGCTGCTCTTGCAGCACGCCTATCAGGACGAGGTACACCACCGGGGACAGCTATACGCCCTGGCCCGTCAGCTTGGCTACCTGCCGCCCGATGTGTTTGCGGTAGACCACCCCGATTACTGGAACGAAAGGAAGTGGAAATAATGCCCAGGGTCTGGAAGTTTGGCGACTCCATCAACACCGACGACATCCTCCCCGGAAAGTACGCGCCCTTCATGGTGGGGGAGGACAGGTTTCACACCTATGCCTTTGCGCACTTTCGCCCCGATTTTGCACCGAACTACCGACCCGGCGACATCCTGGTTTGCGGCAAAAATACCGGCCTGGGCTCTTCCCGCGAGTACGCCCCGGAAGCCTTGCGCAAACTGGGTCTGAAGGCCATTGTGGCCAAGAGCTATGCCCGCATCTTTTACCGCAACCTGGTCAACCTGGGCATCATGCCCTTCGAGGCCCCGGAGGTGGTGGACGCCCTTCAGGATGGCGACCTGGTAGAGCTCGATTTTGAGCAGGGCCTGCTGAGGCGCGGAACCGAGACCTTCCGCCTGAGGCCGCCGCCCACTTTTTTGCTGGAAGCCCTGAAGGAAGGGAGCATTCTGGAGTACTACCGCAAGTACGGGCGGTTTCCCGGCGAAAGCGCCGAAGGGTAGACTGGGGGGGTTGAGGGTTTTATGGAAGACCTGGAAGTGATCTGCCCGGTATGCAGCGAGCCCAACTACCTCCCTGCCGAAGACCTGGAGGAGCTGACCCCCGACGACTACTTTGAGTGCGAGTCCTGCGGGGCCTTTTTGCAGGTGCTCTCCACCGACCCCCTGGAAGTGGTGGTCATCGAAGACGGCGAAGAGGGGCTTTTTGTGGACTGCCCCGAGTGCGGCCTGACCTTTGAGGTGGGGGAAGATGAGGAAGAGGCGGTCTGCCCGGAGTGTGGGCATCGCTTCGCGCCCGACTGGTCGGAGCTGGACGAGGACGAAGAAGACGCCGAACGATACTAGGCTGATAGCCGAAAGCCAGGTGCTTTAGGCGTAGCAATCAACCAACCTAAGGAGAAACCATGACAGCCGAATGTGTGGAGTGTGGAAGCCCGATTGAACTGGAGAACCCCGAGCTGGGGGAGCTGGTGGTCTGCGATACCTGCGGGGCCGAACTCGAGGTAGTGGGTCTGGATCCCCTCAAGCTACAAGCCGCCCCCGAAGAGGCCGAGGACTGGGGCGAGTAGCGCTGCCCTGTGGGGCACAGGTTTCAAACTGCCATGCGGTTGACCTGTGACCAGCGTCTTGCGACCTGAGACCACTATGCTAGCGATTCTCTACGACCGCATCCGCCCCGACGAGGAGATGCTCTTCAAGGCCGCCGAGGGGCTGGGCATTCCTTTCAAGAAAATCTACGCCAAGCAACTGCCCATGAAGCTGGGGGCGCGGCCCCCGGAGCTCGAGGGCGTTACCTGCGCGGTGGAGCGCCTGGTCTCGCAGAGCAAGGGGCTGGCGGTCTCGCGCTACCTCAAGAGCCTGGGGATTCCGGTGGTGAACGCGCCGGAGGTCATCGAGGTCTGCGGCGACAAGTGGGCCACGAGTTGCGCCCTCGAGGCCCATGAGGTGCCCCAGCCCAAAACCGCCCTGGCCACCGAGGCCGAGGAGGCCCTGAAGCTCATCGAAGAGATGGGCTACCCGGTGGTGATGAAGCCGGTGGTGGGCAGCTGGGGCCGCCTGCTCTCGCTCATCCGCGACCGCGACGCTGCCGAAACGGTGCTGGAGCACAAGGAAGTGCTGGGGGGCTACCAGCACCAGCTCTACTACGTGCAGGAGCTGGTAGAGAAAGGGGGCCGCGACATCCGGGCCTTTGTAGTGGGCGACACCTGCATCGGGGCCATCTACCGCACCTCGGCCCACTGGATTACCAACACCGCCCGTGGCGGCAAGGCCTCGAACTGCCCCGTCACGCCCGAGCTGGCCGACCTGGCCGTGCGTGCGGCCAAAGCCGTGGGGGGTGGGGTGGTGGCCATTGACCTGTTCGAGTCGCCCAGGGGTTTGTTGGTCAACGAGGTCAACCACACCATGGAGTTCAAGAACTCGGTCAGCACGACTGGCGTGGATATTCCCCGCAAGATTCTGGAATACGCTTGGAGCCTGCGGCTTCAGTAGAAGTGCCGGTAGCTCAGGGCCGCGCCCGGCTCTGCCCGGTGGCGATGCCACCTGCAATCAGATGAGCCGCCCGCAGGGGCTCGGGAATGTGGGAGTGTACCGCCAGGCGCAGGATGACCTGCTCGGCCTGCCCCAGGGTCAGCCCGGCACGTTGCACGTAGACGCCAGCCACATGCTCGATGGCCCCGGCTTTCTGAATCAGCGCCCATTTCTGCTTGCCACCGCGCACCTTGCGGAGGGCGGCTTCAATGGCTGCAAGATTGGGTTTGCGCCTCGAGACCACCAGCACCGGCAGGCCCAGGTTTTGCGAAAGTGCTCGGATGTCCACCACGTTGAACCCGCCCAGGGCAATGCCTTGCAGCAGCACCAGTTGCAGGCTGGGGTAGAACTTGGAGTGCTGGATGAGCCTGGTCAGAATGCGGGTGCTGTTGCGCCCGTCGCGCCGAATCTGGCCGCTCAACACCCCTTCCAGCCGCAGCCCGTTGTACACCACCCCCACCACCCGCACGTCGCCCCGGTGATGCCGCTCGAAGGGAAAGTCGTCAAAGCCGATCACGTGGGAGAATCCGCCGGTTTTCATAGGGGTGCTTATCGGGTATTCTAGTGCGTTGATTGTATGAGCGAGAAGAAGACCGTTTCGATTGTGGGGGGCTCGGGCTACGCGGGCGGGGAGTTTCTGCGGCTGGCCCTGGGGCACCCTAACCTCGAGGTAAAGCAAGTAACCAGCCGCCGCTACCTTGGCGACCCCGTGAACCTGGTACACCCCAATCTGCGGGGCCGCACCAACCTGAAGTTTACGGATCCCGCCCAACTCGAGCCCTGCGATATCCTGGTGCTTTCCATGCCCCACGGCGTGGCCGCCAAGGAGCTCGAGAAGTACCAGGGCCTGGCCCCCATCATCCTCGACCTCTCAGCGGACTTCCGCCTGAAAAACCCGGATCTGTACAAAAAATACTACGGCGAAGACCACCCCCGCCCCGACCTGCTGAACCAGTGGGTCTACGGCAACCCCGAACTCTACCGCGAGGCGCTCCAAACCGCCAACCATATCGCCTGCTGCGGCTGCAACGCCACCGCCACCATTCTGGGCCTCTACCCGCTCGTTAAGGAGGGTCTGCTGGCGGCGGGGCCCATTTTTGCCACCGTGATGATTTCCACCAGTGCGGCGGGGGCCGAACCCAGCCTGGCCTCGCACCACCCCGAGCGCTCGGGCAGCATCCGGGCCTACAAGCCCACCGGGCACCGCCACACCGCGGAAATTCGCGAGAACCTGCCGGGCCAGCCCGAAGTCCACCTCACCGCCGTGGCCACCGACCGGGTGCGCGGCATCCTGATGACCGCCCAGACCTTTTTGCGTGCGGGCCTCACCGAGAAGGACGTGTGGAGCGCCTACCGCAAGGTCTACGGTGCGGAGCCCTTCATTCGCCTGGTGAAGCTCAAGAAGGGCATCCACCGCTACCCCGACCCCAACGTGGTGGAGGGCACCAACTACTGCGATGTAGGCTTCGAGCTGGAAGAGGACACCGGGCGGCTGGTGGTTATCTCGGCCATTGACAACCTGGTCAAGGGCACGGCGGGGCACGCCATCCAGAGCCTGAACGTGCGGATGGGCTGGCCGGAGACCCTGGGCCTCGAGTTCCCCGGTCTTCACCCCTAATGCCTGCTGAGGGTATGATCATCGTTGGAAGTACCAACCCCGCCAAGCTAGAGCCGGCCCGCCTGGTCTTTGCCGAAGTCTTTCCGGGGGTAGCGGTGCGGGGGGTTGAGGTCGAGAGCGGGGTGTCGGCCCAGCCTGTTGGCTATGACGAAACCTTGATGGGCGCACAAAACCGAGCACAAGCGGCCCTGGCCTTTCCTGGGGCAGCACTGGGGGTAGGTCTCGAGGCCGGTGTGGAGCTGAACCTCGAGGGTGTGTGGCTATTTAACGTGGCGGTTATCTTACGGGCCGATGGTCGAAGGGGTGTCTCGCGAGGCGGCTCGGTGCTCTTGCCCCCCATCGTGGCGGAACGGGTGCGAAAGGGTGAGGAACTGGGCCTGGTGATGGACGACCTGATGGGCCAGAAGGATACCAAAAAGGGCAGCGGGGCAGTTGGCATCCTGACCCTTTCCCGCATCGAGCGGGTGGAGTTCTGGCGGCACACTATAGAGCTGGCCCTGCCCCCTTTCTTGCGCCCGGAACTCTATCCGCTAGAGTAGAAAGGTGGAGTGGCAAAAAGGCGAGTACACCATCAGCACCGCTTTTGCCAGGCTTGATCTGGCCCTAATGCATCACCATCTTTCCCACGAGGCGTACTGGTCGCCGGGGATTTCCTTGGAAGTGGTAGCCAGAGCCTTCCAGAACTCGCTGGCTTTTGGAATCTACCGGGGCGAGGAACAGGTAGGCTGGGCGCGGCTGGTTACCGACCGGGCCACCTTTGCCTATCTGGCCGATGTGTACATTCTGGAAGCCCACCGGGGAGCTGGGCTGGGTAAGTGGCTGATGGAAGTGATCCTGGCCCACCCCGAACTCCAGGGCTTGCGACGCTGGATGCTGGCTACCCGCGACACCCACAGCCTGTATGCCCGCTTTGGCTTCCGTCCCCTGGCGGCCCCCGAGCGCTTCATGGAGCGGCATTTTCCCGATGTGTACAAAAAATCTGTATGATGGCTGGCTAGAGGTTGGCCGATGATTGTGGTAAAAGTAGGGGGTTCGGAAGGCATCAACTACGAGGCCGTAGCCAAGGACGCAGCTCAGCTCTGGAAAGCAGGCCAGAAGCTGATTCTTGTCCACGGCGGTAGCAGCGAGACCAATAAACTGGCCGAGGCCCTCGGCCACCCGCCGCAGTTCCTCACCCACCCGGGTGGCATGACCAGCCGCCTCACCGACCGCAAGACCCTGGAAATCTTCGAGATGGTTTACTGCGGCCTGGTGAACAAGCGCATGGTAGAGCTGTTGCAGCGGGAGGGCGTGAACGCGGTGGGCCTGAGCGGGCTGGATGGGCGCATCTTCGAGGGCAAGCGCAAGGATGCGGTCAAGTACCTCGAGAACGGCAAAATCAAGATTCACCGGGGCGACTACACGGGTTCGGTGGAAAAGGTGAACACCGCTTTGCTGACCCTGCTCCTGGAGGCCGGGTATATGCCGGTGCTCACGCCGCCGGCGGTCTCCTACCAGGGCGAGGCCATCAACACCGACGGCGACACCGCGGCGGCCATGCTGGCGACGGCCTTCAAAGCCGAAGCCTTGCTGCTTTTGTCCAACATTCCGGGCCTGCTGGCCAACTTCCCGAATGAGTCGAGCCTGATCCGCGAAATTCCGGCGGCCCGGGTGAACGACCCGCAGTACATGAGCGTGGCCCAGGGGCGCATGAAGAAAAAGGTGCTGGGTGCGGTGGAAGCGGTGCAGGGAGGGGTGGGCCGGGTGGTCTTTGGCGATGCCCGCATCGAGGCGCCCATCCAGGCGGCTTTAGCGGGGCGGGGCACGGTGGTGCATTAGCCCGGCGGCTTGAAAACTCATCCATTATTTCGTGCAATAGGGCGATGCTGCGTGGGCTGCTCCTATTGATGTGTCTTGGATTCGCTTCGGCCCAGGCCCAGCCTCTCCCCGCCCACCGGCTGGGCCTCGAGGTGGTGCAGGAGAATGGGGCCATTACCTTCCGCAAGAATGGCCTCGAGTTCACCTACGTGGAAGGAATTGGCTGGGCCCCACCCCTGGACGCAACCCTGCCCCCGCCGCAGGGGACGCTCTTGCCTGCGGCTGTTCTCCGCGCGGTGGGCCTGGTAACTGCCCCGGAGGCTCGGGTGCGCTTTTCCGCCGAGACCAGCCGGCTGCGCCTGGTGCTGGATCTGCCCGAGGGCGACGGGGTGCAGCCCGCGCCCACCGACCTGGCCCCCTATCCGGGGCGGCTGGAGCTGAGCCTGCCCTACTTTGTGCCGGGCCTCGAGGGGCTACGGCCTGCGGGAGTAGCGGTGGCAGCCCGCTACGAGGCGCAGAGCACCCTGCTGGCGCTCCAGGCCCCGCCGGGCCGCCTTTACCGCTACCGCAGCTTTTTGCTCGATAACCCCCGCCGCTATGTGCTGGACGTGTACTACCTCGAGCCCGAGCGCGAGGAGGCCGTAGAGCCAGGCTTCCGCTACCGCGAGCTGTGGGCCTGGACGCCCGAGCCGGTGCGGATGTACTGGCTCGAGGCCCAGCCGGGCCGCTGGCGCATGGAGCCCGTAGGCCGCCCCGGCGAGCGCCGGGTGCTGCCGGAGATGGCCCCTGGGGCGCTGGCCCTCTTGAACGGGGGCTATTTTGATGGCCGCACCGGCACCCCCATCGGCCTGTGGGTGCGCGGCGGGGTGCCCCTCAGTTTTCCCTTTGGGCGCAGCGCCCTGTTCTGGCAAGACGATACGGTGTTCGCAGGCCTGCCCCGCTTCAATGCCTCGGTGCAGTTGGCCGATGGGCGCACGTTGCGGGTGGGGCTGAACCTGGCCCGGGCCCGCTATACCGTGCACACCCTGCCGGGGCCGGTGGGGCGGGCGGGCGAGCACGTTCACCTGGTGCAGGGCGAGCAGATTATCGCCACCCATCCCGCACCCTACGAACTGCCCGAGGGCTTCTGGGCGCTCAGCTTTCCCGCCGAAGAGCCCCTGGCCCGCACCGGCGAAACCCTGCGGCTGTTGGTGGGCCTCGAGCCCCCCGTGAGCCATGCCCTGGAAGCGGGCCCCCTGCTCATCCAGAGCGGGGCCAACGTCTTTAGCCCCAACGCCGAACCCTTCCGCGACCGCGCCCCGGTGGAGGCGCTGGCCGCACAGTCGGCGGTGGCCTGGACGCAGGAGGGTGCGCTTTACTTCATCGTGACCGAGCCCATGCGCCCCGAGGCACTGGCCCGCACTTTGCAGGCACTGGGCTTCTGGGGGGCCATTCGCATGGATGGCGGCGGCTCGGCCCAGCTATGGGTCAGGGGACAGCTCAAGAACCCCAACGGAGGCCTGCTGGGGGCTCGTCCGGTGGTGAGTGGGCTGGCCCTGTATCCCAAACCCTAGCCCGCCAACCTGCCCGAAGCCCAGGGGCGCAGAGCGTGGTAGACCTTTTTACTGTGGGTGGCCACAAACAGGTACTCCTCGTTTTCGGTATGAGAGACCTGCCCCACCTTCTGGCCCTGGGGGTTATAAATGCCGATGCGGGCCCCCACGTAGCGGCGGTGGGGCTGGCTCAGGCGCACCACGTAGCCCCACTCCTTTAGCAGGGCCTCAATGGCCTGGGTGCGGAAGAAGCCTTCGTTGTTGAAGGAGAGCACCAGGTGTTTGGCCCGCAGGCCAGAGAGCAGTTTGGCCATGGCGCCTGCGGCTTCGCGCTTGGAGTTGAAGGGGCTTTTGCGTTCCTGTACTTCGGTACGCTTGCGGGCGATGCCGTAGGTCGGGGGGTTGTCCCAGCGCACCAGGGTTTCCCACAGGTGGTAGTTGCCCAGGTAGGAGTGCTGGTTGTAGGGGGGATCCAGGTAGAAGAGGTCGGCCTGTAGTTGGGGGGCAATTTCCAGGGCGTCGGCCTGCAGGGCCTGCCCCTCGCCGGGGAGCAGGGGCGGGTACTCGAGCCGCAACTCGTTGAAGGAGCGCGGCGCCCAGCGCTTCAAATAGGCCATCTGGATGCCGGTGGTGGAGTCTACCTTGTCGGCGGCAATCATCAGGCTGTAGAGCAAAATGGCCCGCAGGATTTCATCGCCGGCAGCTTCCCGTTCAATACGCTCGCGGATGGCCTCGATGCGGGCGCCGTTATGGGGCTGGATAAAGCGCGACTCCTGGCAGTAGGTGCGGGTAAACCAGCCGCTCTTGCCCTTGAGCCGCTGCAGCCGCTTCAGGATGGGCTCTATGCGCTCGGGAGGGTACTGGGTTCGGTTGGCCTGCACCAGCGTCTGGGCCAGCACCAGGGCATAGGTGTGGAGGTCGTTGGCGGTGACGAAAAGCCCCATCTTCTTGAGCGCATGGCCCACGCGGGCGCTGCCCGAGAACAGATCCACAGCGTGCTTGAGGGGGCTAATGGCATCAATCTGCTCCACCACCCCGGTAATCCAGGGTAAAAGCGCACGTTTGGAGCCGATATATTTGACCACTACGACAATTCTAACCTCAAGTGCGGCAAATTGTGCAATACCAACGGTATAATTTGACAATTTGAACGAATCAACTTCGATCCAAACATCGAATTTTCAGTCAACCAAAAGGATTATCCGTCCATTTCTCGGGCACACGCCGATGATGGGTAGCGACCTGTTTTCATGAAGGCCGGTCTTTGAGTTTTCTTGAACCGGGCCTTAGCCCATTTCTCACCTTTATGCATTAGCCTGAACACGCCTCCGGAGCCGATCGGAAAACCTGAAGCTGTGCTGACCTGACACGCGCAGTATGAAAACAAGGCTTCGGGGCTAACAGGCATCGTCTATTGTCGCTCTGATCTCAAAGACCGCTCGAAGGGAGGTTGCATGAACATAGCGATTCTTTGCCATGCCAGTGCAGGGGGTTCGGGGGTGGTGGCTACCGAGCTGGCGCTGGCCCTGGCGGGGCTGGGGCACCGGGTGCATGTGGTGGCCACCGAGCGGCCCTTTCGTCTGACCGAAGAGAGGCTGAGCCAGCTGGGCCTGAGCAGTAATCTGCTGGGTGCAAGCCCCATCTCGATGGGACAGGATCCGGTAGGTGGGCTGGGCCGGATATTCCAGGCCTCCAAACAGAGCGTGGCCCGTTGGCTGGGGCTGCTCAAGAGACCCCTGCGGGCGGGTTCGCTGCATTTTCACCAAATTTTGAGCGCCGATTATCCCCTGTTTCAGGAGCCCCTGACCCCGCTTACGGCGGCCAATTCCATCGCCGAGCTCATCGAGCGCTTCAAGATTGAACTGGTGCATGCCCACTACGCTATTCCCCATGCTACCAGCGCCATCTTGGCCCGCGACATGGGGCTGGATATCAAGGTCGTGACCACCCTGCACGGCACCGACGTGACCCTGGTCGGGCGGGAACCAGCCTTCGCCAAGACCACCCAGCACGCCGTGCGCACCTCGGACGCGGTGACGGCGGTCTCTAACTCGCTGGCCCAGGATGCCCGCCAAAAGCTGGGGGTGGAGCGCGAGATTGAGGTGATCTACAACTGGGTTGACCCCGAGCGCTTCAAGCCCAACCGCGACCCCTCGTACCGGGCCCGCTTTGCCCAGCCGGAAGAGGCCATTGTAATGCACGTTTCCAACTTCCGCGCGGTCAAGCGCCCGCTGGATGCCTTGCGGATATTTGCGGGCATTGTGGAGCGGATGCCTGCACGGATGCTCATGATTGGGGAGGGGCCCTTGCGCCAGGAAGCCATCGAGCTGGCCCACGACCTCGAGATTGCCGGGCGGGTGCAGTTTCTGGAGTCCACCCCCAGCATCGAGAAGTTCATGAGCGTGGCCGATTTGTTCCTGCTACCCTCCGAGCAGGAGTCCTTCGGGCTGGTGGCCCTGGAAGCCATGGCCAGCGGGGTGCCGGTGGTGGCGAGCCGGGTGGGGGGGCTGCCCGAACTCATCGAAGAGGGCCGAACCGGCTTTTTGCGCCCGATGGGCGACGTGCAGGGGATGCTCGAGGCCAGCCTGGAGATCCTTTCCAATCGTACCCGTCGCCGCAACATGGGCGAGGCTGCCCGTACCCGGGCCATCGAGCGCTTCCGGCCCGAGGTGGTGCTGCCCCGCTACCTGGAGGTCTACGAGAAGACCCTCGAGGGGGCCTTGGTGCGGCGCTGAGCAACTAGGAGCGCGGGGCGTCCGGCCCAAAGGCCGGACTGGCGGTGGCGTTACGTGTTTTCATGCAACGCATTCGAGGAAAATCCCATTATTATGGGCTGAATCTAAACGTAGTCGTGCCCAGGGGTCTTAACGTGACTTAATATTTGACTAACGTCACGCCAAAAGTTACCCCGTAGGCTTTCGGCGTGAAAATAGCAACGCGCGCCTACATATGGTTTAGCTTGTTACTGATAGTTTGGCTTACCGCCTGTGGAACCCAGACCCAGGGCGATTCCTCGGGGAACTCCAATCCTAACCCCTCGCCCCTAAGTGGTAAGACCGTGACCTATGCGAGCAGCGATGAGGTCTTTCTCAACCCCGAGCGGGGCTTCAGGATCGGGGTGCAGTTTGGCTACGGTATCGGTTCGCGGAGCATGACCGGGCTCGATCTGTCTGGAATGCGCGGGCGGGGTTACAGCATGATCCACGCCTATATCAGCCTCGAGCCCTTTCAGAACGGACCCATAGCCGAGGACTACCTGGCCCAGCTACGCCAACGTTTTGCACAGATGCGCCAGGCCGGCGTCAAAGCCTCGGTGCGTTTCTGGTATGCCTGGGGGGGTACCGCCACAGTACCCAAAAGCCGCATTCTCCAGCACATCGAGCAGCTCGGCCCCCTCTTGAAGGAAAACACCGACGTGATCTCAGTCATGCAGGCGGGCTTTGTGGGTGCTTGGGGTGAGTGGCATTCCCACAGCGGTCTTTCGGATCAGGACAAGCGCGAGATCTTTCAGGCGCTGGCCCGCGTGGTGCCCCAGGAGCGCAAAATTCAGCTCCGGTATGTGGAAGCGCTCCGCCTGTTCGCCCCCCAGGGCTTTAGCGAGGCCCAGGCCTTCGATGCCCAGCAGATCGCTTCCCGCCTGGGCCATCACAACGACTGCTTCATGGTGAACCAAAGCGATGCCGGTACCTACGCCTGGAACGACCCCCAGCGAACCGCCGACCGCAACTACCTGGCCGAGATCAGCAAGTACATGCCGGTAGGCGGCGAGATGTGCGGCGATGTGCCCGAGGCCGGCTCCGACCCCTATAACCGCCGTACCCCAGAAGGCCAGCTGGCCGAACTGGCCCGCTTCCACTGGAGCTTCATCGCCAACGACTTTGGCAATGTGGAACGCTGGCGGCAGTGGGGCATCTACGACACCATCGCCCGCAAACTGGGCTACCGGCTTGCGCTGGTGCAGTCGGTGGTGCCAGAGGTGGCCGCTGGGGGCCGTCTGCGCCTGAGCCTCACCCTGCGTAACGAGGGCTGGGCGGCGCCGTACAACCCCCGCCCGGTGCGCATCGTGCTGCGCAACCCGCAGAGCGGCCAGGTGTACGCTATACCCGTCAACGCCGAGCCCCGTCGCTGGTATGCTGGCAGCCAACAGACCCTTCAAGTAGACCAGCCCTTGCCCGCCGGAATACCCGCGGGCAGCTACGAGGTGCTGCTGCACCTGCCTGACGGGCATCCGAGCCTGGCAGCGCGTCCGGAGTACGCCATCCGCCTGGCCAACCCCGGGGTGTGGGAGGCCCACACCGGCTATAACCGGCTGAACCAGACGGTGCGGGTGCCCTAAGTCAAGGGCCCGGGCGGATGATCAGAAGGGGGGAGTGGCCCTCGGTCGCACCGAAGAGCGCCAGGTCGCTCTGGTGGTTCCGGTCGGTGGGTTTTTCGAAGCGAAGCCGGAACTGGAGCGAAGCCTCCCCCTCAGCCAGGGCTTCCTGCAGGGCCGCGGTGACGTCGAGCTCGAGGTACCCCTCGCCGGAAGCCGCGTTGCTCAGGGTAAAAAGAGCAGGCGCTTTGAGGGCGGTGGGATCCTGCGGGCCCTCCACCCGTATGCGTTCGATGAAAAGCCGCCCCAGCCGGGCATAGGCGCGAGAGGCCTCCCCTTGGTACAGGCGCAGGCTTGCTTGAAAGCTCCCAAGCTCTCGCAGACGGCCCAGGTCAAAGGCAACGAACCCCTGTACGGTATGGTTCTGGCCGTCGTCGCCGGCGCAGACCACCCGGCGGCAGTAGTAGGCGGCCAGGCCGGTATGGGCCTCGTCCAGGGTGGCCAGGGCAGAGGGGGTCAGGGCCAGCTCCGAGCCGGAAGCCTGCGCCTCAGGCTCGCTGCAGCCGACCAGAAGCACCCCCAGTATGAGGAAAACCACCCATCGCCCGGTCATCTCCCCTCCTGTATAGGCCAAAATCCCGCTTGCTACATGAAAGGTGGGTTACCTCCGGCATTACATCTAGGTAAAAGCCCTCACCCACAGGGTAGGGCGGCCGGAAGGAAGCCCGTCCCGAAGAAAGAAACGGGGGTTATGGGGGGTGTTACGTAGCCGAGCACCGGCTATGGCGACGGTGGGGGAGCGGGCCTCGGCAAATCTTAAGTGGCCCTTAAGATTTCCTCACCACTACAGGGGGGCTGTGACCCGTTAGACTATCCCGGTGATGTGCCGGGCTCGTTTGTGGTCTTGGGGGTTGCTGCTGACGGTGGGGCTATTGCTCCTGGGCTGCGGCCAGCTGGACGAGGTTAGCCCACCCCCCGGCGGAGGCAGTGGGCCGGTGCTGCCCCCCCTAGCCGGAAAAACCCTCACCTACACAGCCAGCAACGAAAACTTCCTCAACCCCGAACGGGGTTTTCACATCGCTTTTCAGCTCCAGGAGTACAACGACTACCGCACGGTGCGCTCGGGGGGCTGGTTTAACTTCCCCGCCAGCGTGGTGTTCGTGTACGTGAGCCTGTACGATTACCGCAACAGCGCCATCCCGCAGAGCTATCTGGATCACCTCAAGAGCCGCCTCGAGAACGCCCGCCAGGCCGGCATCAAGCTGATCCTGCGGCACTACTACGCCTTTCCCGGTAAGACCGGCTCCGAAGACGCCCCTCTAGAGCGCATGCTCCAGCACATCGAGCAGCTCAGGCCCCTCTGGGCTGAGTACCAAGACATTATTCTGGCCGTACAGGCCGGGTTTATCGGGCTATGGGGGGAGTGGCACAGCTCGAGCAACAACCTGGACAAACCTGAGAGCGAAGACCGCCTGGTACGGGCCTTGCTGGCCGCTCTACCCAAGAGCATCCCTTTGCAGCTGCGCTACCTGGAGGACATCGAGCGGCTCTACCCCCAGCCCCTTTCCTCCAGCCAGGCCTTCAGCGGCAGCGACCAAGCCCGCCTGGGCCACCACAACGACTGCTTCCTGGCAGGGGAGAACGACGCCGGTACGTATAGCTGGAATCAGTGGGATCGGCAAAAAGCCTACCTGGAAAAGATCACCCGTTTTGTGCCGGTCGCGGGGGAGACCTGTCAGGTTAACTTCGGCCTGCAGCGCCAGAGCTGTGCGGTGGCTTTGGCCGAGCTGCGCCGCTTTAACTGGCAGGTGCTGAGCGGCACCTGGTACAAGCCGGTGCTGGATCGCTGGAAAAGCGAGGGATGCTACGACGAGATCGCCCGCCGCCTGGGCTATCGCTTCCGGCTGGTGAGGGCGGTCGTTCCCGAGCAACTGAGCAGAGGGGGGCGCTTCCAGATGGGCCTGGAAATCGCCAACGACGGTTTTGCCAACCCCATCCGGCCCCGCCCGGTTCGAGTCGTCTTGCGCAATAAGACCACCGGACAGATATTTGGCTTCCCCCTCAACACCGACCCACGCCAATGGGAGCCGGAGAAGACCCAGGCCCTGATGCTCGAGGCTACCCTGCCGGGCGATATGCCCCCCGGCGACTACGAGGTGTTGCTGCACCTGCCCGACCCAGCCCCCAACCTCGCGGGCCGCCCCGAGTACGCCATCCGGCTGGCCAATCCGAATGTCTGGGAGGCTACCACGGGCTACAACTCATTGCAGCACACCCTCAAGGTGCAGTAGCTACAATCGGGTATGGGCACCGAGACCGAACGCAAGTTCCTGACCCGTTCTTTGAGCTGGAAACAGGGAGCGGTGGGGGTGACGTACCGCCAGGGCTACCTGTGCCGCGAAGAGGCCCGCACCGTGCGGGTACGCATTGCGGGCGATAAGGCATATCTCACCATCAAGGGCCAGACCCAGGGGATGACCCGCCTCGAGTACGAGTACCCTCTCCCGCTGGCCGATGCCCAGGAGCTGCTCGAGCAGCTTTGCCTCCGGCCCCTCATCGAGAAAACCCGCTACCGCACCTGGTACCGGGGGCAGGTCTGGGAGGTGGACGAGTTTGCCGGCGAGAACCAGGGCTTGGTGGTGGCCGAGGTGGAGCTCGAGTCACCCGACCAACCCCTCGAGCTGCCCGACTGGGTAGGGGAGGAAGTGACCCACGACCCCCGCTACCTCAATGCCAATCTGGTGGAGCACCCGTTCTCGAGGTGGGGCTAGGCTTTTATCGTTTGTCACGAGAGGGGCAGCGCGGTTTTCGGGTTTGGCAGGTGGCCTCGAGTAAATGTCGCATGCCGAAAGTTGCGGGCCAAGCTTTGGAGGGGTAGAGGACTTGCGCCTACCCGGTCTGCGATGCTCGGCGGGTAGCGTTTTGCCTCCAGCTATCGGTATCTGTACAAAAACTCTTTAGCACAAATTTAACAACGAACGAATGTTCATTTGCCTACAAAATTCGCGTGCGCATCACCGACACTGTTCGCGTGAGCCCAACCGAACTCGCCACGTATCTATCCGGACTGATTGAGCATCGCTTGAAAATCGCCACCATGCTGTGGGGCCCGCCGGGGGTGGGGAAGTCCTCCATCGTGGCCCAGACCGCCCGCAAGTATGGCCTCGGTTTTATTGACGTGCGGCTCTCGCAACTGGCCCCTACCGACCTGCGCGGCCTGCCGGTGCCGGTGGACGGGGTCTCCAAGTGGTATCCGCCGGAGTTTTTGCCCCGCGATGGTGAGGGGATTCTGTTCCTGGACGAGCTGAACATGGCCCCCCCCACCATGCAGGGCATGGCCCAGCAACTCATCCTGGATCGCAAGGTGGGCTCATACGAGCTGCCGGAGGGCTGGTTTGTCTGGGCGGCGGGCAACCGCAAGGAAGACCGTGCGGCGGTGTTCGATATGCCGGCCCCGCTGGCCAACCGCTTTATTCACCTCGAGGTCACCCCGGATCTGGCCAGCTTCAAGGCTTATGGCCTGCAGGCCGGGATTCATGAGCGCATCCTGGCTTTTCTGTCCTTCCGCCCGGCCCTGCTGCACCAGATGGACGCCAAGAGCCCGGCCTGGCCCAGCCCGCGGAGCTGGGAGATGGCCTCGCACCTTCTAAAAGCCGGGCTGGACATTGCGCCGGTAGTAGGCGAGGCGGCTGCTGCCGAGCTGGCCGCCTACGTGCAGGTCTACGAGGCGCTGCCGGCGCTTAACGAAATTTTAGAGGGCCGGGAGGGCCCCCCGTTCCCCGAGGAAACCTCGGCCCGCTATGCCCTGACCCTGGGGCTGGCCTTCCGCGCCGAGAACGCCCGTCAGGCCCTGAACGCCTTCCGCTGGATGGTGGAGGTAGCCCCCTCCGAGTGGGTACAGCTGCTGGTCTCCGACCTGTATCCGCGGCTCAAACAGCAAGGGCTGGGGGTTTTTACCATGTTGGTGCGAGAAGAACCCCGCTTGCAGGCCTATCTGGCGGAGCACCGGGAGCTGGTGCTGGGCTGAGGCGCTTCGGCCCCGCTACCCTGACCATTGACTGCAGGCTACAGATCATCGGCAGAATAAAATGAAGGTGTTGCTCGAAGAAGCCCAGAACCCCCAGACCCCCCCCGAGCGGCTCAAGGCGCTGGCCTCGCGCCCCGAGGCCGAGGTTCGCCGGGCGGTGGCGGCCAACCCCAACACCCCCGAGGAGGTGCTCTGGCGGCTGGCGGTGCACTTTCCGGAGGCGGTGCTTTCTAACCCGGTGCTGGAGCTCTTCTGGCTGCTAAACGCCAACTGGCTGGCGGAGATGCCGGGGTATGCCCGTTCGCGCTTGCTGGCCTGCCCCGAGGCTTCCCTCCACCTGCTGCGCTGGGCGCTGAAGGAGGGCGATACACAGTCGCTTTTGAGCGTACTGCAAAACCCCAGGGTGCCTGGCGAGTTCCTGGAGGCCCTGGCCGACCACCCCCTGCCCGCCGTGGCCGAAGCCGCCCGGCTGCATGTGGGCTTCGAGAGCGAGCCCCTCGAGGCAGCCCTGGAGTGGTGCGAGGCCGACATGGACTACTTCGAGCTACGCCAGCTGGTGCTGTTGGGGATGGCCCCGCCCTGGCTGGCCTCGCGCATAGCCCAGGAGTCCGATACGGCGCTGCGCCTGGCCCTGCTCGAGCAAGCCGACCTGCCCCCCACTGTGCTGCAAAAGCTCCTCTTCGACGATGAAGAGGAGGTGCGCCAGGCGGCCCGGGCTCACCCGAAGGCCCCCGCCGAGCAGCTGCAGCTCATCGAGCAACTGGAGCAGGGGCTGCCGGTTGAGGTTTCTTTCGAGGCCCTGGCGCAGGGTTCGGCCTATGTGCGGGCGCTGGTGGCGAAGCATCCGCAGACCCCGCGCCCCCTTCTGGAGCGCCTGATCGCCGACGACGACTGGCAGGTGCGGGTCGCGGCAGCCAGCAACCCCCGTATCCCCAAACCCTGGCTGGAGCCGCTCGCCCGCGATGGCGACCGGGCGGTGCGCGAGGCCGTGGCCGCCAACCCCCGCGCCACCTCTCGGATCCTGGGGCAGCTCATGGCCGACGAGTACGAGGAGGTGCGCCAGGCTGCAACCCACAATCCCCACAGCCCGTGGTTCTGGGATATCTTCGATCTTCTGGAGCAACGAAGCCCCAGCCTTTATGCCGAGCACCTGGATCTGCTGGCCCGCCAGGGCCCGTACTGCCGTCGGCTGGTGATGGCCCACCCCCACGTGCCGACCAAGATGCTGGAGGACTACCGCGCCCACCCCGACCCGGCCACCCGCCTGGCCATCGCTCAGAACCCCAAAACCCCGCCCGGGGTGCTGGCCGCGATGGCGCATGACCCCGACCCTGAAGTGCGCCAGGCCGTGGCTTCGCACCCCCAGACCCCCCTGCCCGGCCTGGAGCGGCTGGCCCAGGACAAACAGCCCGATGTGCGGATGCGGGTTGCCGAGAACCCCCGCACCCCAGGGGAAGTGCTGCAAGTCCTGGCCCAGGACGACCACTGGCCGGTGCGGCAGGCGGTAGCCCAGAACCCCTCCACACCGACCGAGGCGCTCCGCCGGCTGGGCCAGGACCCCGATACCGACGTGCAGCAGGCCGTAGCCGACCATCCAAACGCGCCCGAAGAAGCCCTGGAAGCCTTTTTTTCGGGATGGGTTTTCCCGGCCAACCTGGACATCCGCCCGGGCGAGCTGTACCGACGGGTGCGCCGCCAGGAGCCGGTGCCCCCGGAATGGCTGGAAACGCTGGCGCGGGGCCCGGAGCGGGCCCGCAGGCTGGTGGCCGCCCACCCCGAAGCGCCGCCTTCAACGCTCCTGGCCCTTGCGCAGGACGAGGACTGGCGGGTGCGGCAGGCCGTGGCCCAGCGCCCGGCCCTCCCTGCCGAAGTGCTGGTGCGGCTTGCAACCGATTCCGATGTGGACGTGCGGCGGGCGGCGTATGCCCACCCGCAGGCGGGGGCTAGGGTGCTGGAGCAGGTGCGCCCCGAGGACCCGCAGGACATCCGGCTGCTGGTGGCCCGGCACCCCCAGGCACCCCTGTCGTCGCTGCGGGCGCTCATGGCCGACCCCGATGAAGAGGTTCGGCAGGCGGCCCGGAATAACCCTCGCACCCCTCCGGACTGGCTCGAGCAGTACCGGCAGGCCGAAACGTTAGACCCCCAACTGGATACGGCCTTCCTCCGCTTTCTGGCTGCACAGCAGGCCTGGGGCCGGGCGCTGGCAGCGCAGCATCCGGCCACCCCCCTCGAGGTGCTCCAGGCGCTGCAAAAGGACGAGGACTGGTCGGTGCGGCAGGCCCTGGCTCGAAACCCCGCACTGCCAGCCGAGATGCTGACCCAAATGGCCCAGGACGCCGACCGCGACGTGCGCCTGGCGGTAGCCCAGCACCCCCACGCGCCTCCCGAGGCCCTGCAGGGGCTGCTACAGGATCCCGACGAAGAGGTGCGGCTGGCCGCCCTCCGCAACCCCAGCCTGCCGGCCACAACCCTGGCGGCGCACCGGGTGCGGCTGGGGTTGCAGGCCTCGAGGTCGCGCTTTGCCCTAAACCGGGCGGTGGCCCTGGCCTGGCCCGGAATCCCCCCGCTCGAGCTGGCCAAGGTGCGCCACTGGGCCGCCCCCGAGTGGCTGGTGCGCTACGCGGTGGCCCAGAACCCCAATACCCCGGTGGAAGTGCTGGAGCGTCTGGCCCAGGACGGCAACCGTCTGGTGCGGAACAGGGCTGTAAAGAGCCTAGGGTCGAGAGCCGGGGGTTTGTAACCCAGATGGCTTGTGTGAGGTTTGAAATGTCCGAAACGGCCCCAAAACCAGAACCCGGCCCGGAAAGCCCCGTGCCGGTGCTGGATCGCCGCATCAGCGCCAGCCTGTTCCGCCTTCGACGACGTTCACCCTTTTTTGCCACCCTGGCCCTGTTTGCCCACTACCGGCCCAGCCTGGCCATTCCCACGGCGGCCACCGATGGGCGCGATGTCTTCTACAACCCCCAGTTCATGGCGGCCCTCTCCGACGACCATTTCGACGGGGTGCTGCTGCACGAGGTCTTGCATGCGGCCCTGCTGCACGTAACCCGCCGTTCGCACCGCGACCCCCAGCGCTGGAACATCGCTGCCGACGTCGTGGTGAACGGTATCCTGGTCGGGCAAGGCTTCAGTCTGCCCGAGGGGCATGTCCGCAACTTCGAGCTCGAGCGCCTGGCGGTGGAGGAGGTCTACGCCCTGCTGCCCCAGGAGCCCCAGGCGTCGGTGGAGCTTGATTTGCTCGAGGCCCCTCCCGAGGATGCGCTGGAAGCGGAGCCTCGGGAGGGTGAAGCCGATAAGGGCCCACTGCCGGGCAGGGGCAAGCCTGCCCGGAAGCGGGTGGAAGGGGGTGCGCTGGGCGAGGCCGAGAAGGCCGCCATCGAAAGGCACTGGAAAAAAGCCGTCCAGCAAGCCCAGGCGGTGGTTCGCGGCCTGGGCAAGGGCAGCCTGCCGGCGGGGTTGGAGCGGGCTTTTGGCCTCCTGGAACCCTCGGAGCTCGACTGGAAAGCCCTGCTGTGGCGCTTTCTGGTGCGCACCCCCACCGACTTTGTGGGCTACGACCGCCGCCACCTGGGGCGCGGCCTGTACATCGAGACCCTCGAGGGCGAGAGCCTGACGGTCTACATTGCCGTGGACACCTCGGGCTCCGTAGACGATGCCCTGGTTCGCCGCTTTTTGGGCGAGGTGCAGGGTATCCTGCGGGCCTACCCGCACCTCAAGGCCCGGCTCTACTACGCCGATGCCGCCCTCTACGGCCCGCACGAACTAAAGGCCGACAGCGAAATTCCCCCGCCCCAGGGGGGTGGCGGCACCAGTTTTGTGCCGTTTTTTGAGGAGGTGGCGCGTGGGGCGCACGAGGGGGTGTGTGTGTACCTGACCGATGGCTACGGCGACTTCCCCGCCGAGGCCCCCCAGCTCCCCACGCTGTGGGTGGTAGCACCCGGGGGGCTTGATTCGGCCTCGTTTCCCTTTGGCGAGGTAGCCCGGCTGTTGTAGGCAATAAAATCATCACATGGCGATTCGACTTGAGGACATCCAGGCCGCCCGCGAGGTGATTCGCGGGGTCATTGCGCCGACGCCCACCCTGCCCGACCCCCTCACCTCCGAGGATCTCGGAGCCAAAATCTTTGTCAAGGCCGAGTGTTTGCAGCGCAGCGGTTCCTTCAAGATTCGCGGAGCCTATCACAAAATAGCCTCGCTCACCCCGGAAGAAAAAGCCAGAGGGGTAATTGCCCCTTCAGCGGGCAACCACGCCCAGGGGGTGGCGCTGGCGGCCTCGCTCCAGGGCATCCGCTCGGTGATTGTGATGCCCCAGCATGCGCCCCTTACCAAGATTGTGGCCACCCGCCGCCTGGGGGCGGAGGTGGTCTTGCACGGGGCCAGTTTCGACGACGCAGTGGCCCACGCCCACGAACTCCAGCAACAGCACGGCTACACCTACGTCCACGCCTTCAACGATGAAAAAATCATCGCCGGGCAGGGCAGCATCGGCCTCGAGCTCCTCGAGGCCCTGCCCGGCCTGGATGTGCTGGTGGTGCCCATTGGCGGCGGGGGCCTGATAGGGGGCATTGCCGTAGCGGTCAAGAGCCTGCGCCCAGAGGCCCGGATTGTGGGCGTGCAGGCGGTGGGCTGTGCGCCGGTCAACCTCTCGCTGCGGGCCGGGGCGCCGGTCAGCGTGCCGGTGGCCCAGACCATCGCCGATGGCATCGCGGTCAAGCGCCCCGGCGACCTGACCCTGCCCCTGATCCGGCAGTACGTGGACCAGGTGGTCGAAGTCACCGACGACGAAATCGCCCGGGGAATTGCCCACTGCGCCCAGAACCTCAAGCTGGTGGTGGAGGGGGCCGGGGCCGCCGGGATGGGGGCCATCCTGGCCGGTAAGGTGCCTATCCAGGCCGGGCAGATCGTGGCCACCGTGCTCTGCGGGGGCAACATTGACGGCAACCTGCTCTCCCGCGTGATTGAGCAGGTCATGGTGCGGCAGGGGCGCTACCTGCTGCTCAAGCTGGCCATCGTGGATCGTCCGGGGGCGCTGGCGCGGGTGGTGGATCACGTGGCGGCGGCAGGGGCCAACATCATTGACATCTTTCACCGCCGGGCCTTGTGGCTGGCCCCCCTGGGCAAGGTGGGGGTGGAGCTGGTGCTCGAGGTGCGCGACCCCCAGCACGGAAACGAGGTGGTAGCGGGCCTCGAGCATGCCGGCTACGCCGTCGAGCGCGAAAACGTGGGCGAGTGGCCAGGCTGAGGGCGGGCTATTTTTTAGGGGTGACGCAGGAGTGACGCTCCATCCTGTACAGTTAAGTTGCGCCTGTATAAGGTCTAGAGATGAATCCAGGCTGCGCTAGAAAATCATGCTCGGGGCGCAATAACCGAATGATTTTCGATCATGTCATTATCCAAAACGTAGACGGGAGGTACTTAGCCCATGCAAAAGTCCCTGGTAAGCAGCCTGTTGTTTGTGAGCCTGGCCCTGGCACAGACCACCCCTTTTACCGACCAGGATCGAATTCTCAATTTTCTGGTCAGCAGCCACCCCACAGTGATTGAGGGACAGGCCTATATTGCGGTGCTCCAGTCCACCCGGGTCTGGGTGGTGAACCCCGGCCAGAGCGCGGACTGGCGCAGGCCCAACTTCGTCCTCGCTACGGCCTGGTACGACCGCGAGCGCAACGGCCTTGACCCCATCCGCCGCATTGCCTTCAACGGGATGCCGCTCCAGGAGCTTTCCAACCGCTTTGGCCCTTCCTACGCTCTGAAGCAGATGCTCACAGAACCCCTCTTTGAGACCTGGATCAACTGGTATGCCTTTTTTGACCCTCAACTGTTTCCCCAGTACGTTTCGGCCGATGACCTCTACAGCCAGCCCCGCTGGACGCTAGAATACCCCGCGCCCTACCGCCTGAGCCTGCCCAACCCCCTCCGCATCGGGGCGGTGGAATGGTCGTTCGAGATGGCCCCGGCCTACGCTATAGACCGCGCCCCGCAGTACGGCTCGCTGAAGCTCTATCCCAGCCGCACCAACCCCGCTCTAAGCGCCTACTCCCACCTGATCGCCAACCCCGGCAGCGTTTCCCGTCGGATTCCCCCCGACGGCTCGCTGGCCGGCTCGGGGGGCGGCTGGGTGGCGGGTTCGCTCGAGGGCTACGCTGGGGCCAGCGCCTGCAACGAGCGGAGCCTGGACTTTGGTGGAGGGGGCGCGGTCAACAAGGTGCTGATCAAGGCCTGTACCCTGGTGGTCTCGCCGGTAAGGCTCGAGGTCGTCGCCCCCCGGTAGCCCATCCAGGCGGCTACGGTTCGGTTCAGGACAAGGCGCGAGATGGGGGTGGGAGGTGGGCGGTGAGTTTTCAAAATCTACACTCTACTTCCTACCTCCCACCTTCTTGGCTATCCAAGGCGCTCAAGTAAAGTTGGTATGCGGAGCACTCTAAGGAATCGGCGTGGCCGTCCAGGAGCCCTTGCTCAGGCTGGCGCGTCCATTCTCCTGCTGTACCAGAATAAAAGGCCCCTGGATGCGCTTGTCGGTCTGAATGTCGCCCTCGCCCACAATGCGCCCGCCCTTGCCCAGGTCAAAAATGACAAACACCTTCTTGTCGCCTGCCAGGGCGCCCTTTACCGGAATTTCGCTGCCATTGGCCAGCAGCAGCTTGCCTTCCAGCCGTCCGTAGCCTTCCTTGAGCCGGACTTCCAGGTTGAGCCTGCCCTCGAGCTTCGTCCCTTGAGCCGGGCCATCCTCCACCAGCCCGCTGAAGTTGTAGGCGAGCTTTTGTGGCGTGGGGGTGGGCATGGGGGTCGGCCCCGACACGGGCGTGGCCGTCCAACTGCTCCGATCCCCTGGGGCGGGCCCCACAAACGGGCCTTTGAACACCCCGCCCGCCTCGCGCTTGCCGGTGCCGATGATCAGCAGGTTGTTGGCCTTGTCCACCTCGAAGAAGATGTAGATGCGCCCTCCACGGGTCAGCACCCCTTTGGCCGGTACATTCAGGTTGGTGCCGGTCAGGGCGCCCATAAACACGAAGTGGCCGCCCCCCACCGGCTTGAGCTCGAGGGTCAGCTTGCCCGCCAGCACCGTGTCCTTGCTGGGGCCTTCCTCCACCTTGCCGCTAAAGTCGAAGACCACCTGCTGCTCAGGAGCCCGACCCTGAAGCTCGAGGTCGTTGCTCGCGGCGCGGGCCTCCTCCACCGACATGCTTTCGCTGACGGGCGGTGTGGAAGGCGTGGAGTTGCTGGGGCTACCACAAGCCGCGAGTAGCAGCGCCCCTGCCAGCGCACTCAAGAGCCATTTCGCTGAACCCAGGTTTCGCATGGTTTGCACCCCTTTCTGCAAAACCCATTCTTTGGGCCTACAGGGTTAGAAGTCTAAGATGGGATACGAGCTGAAATACGTGCCAGTCACGTTTTTACCTCACAATAATTCATCTGGGTGCTTAGGTTTTCTTAAGGAAAAGCGTAAAGGTGAGTGTGACGTGGGCTCAACTTGCAAGTTCAAAGAGCCTAGTTTGAATAGCAGTGGCTTTCTTCTCACCCATGATGGTGGCAACTATAGAATCCCCAATGGCTTTTCCTAAACGGGGAGGAACCGCGTTTCCTATCTGGCGGTACTGGTCAGCCATCGAACCATAAAAAATCCAGTCGTCAGGAAACCCCTGAATACGTGCAGCTTCCCGGACACTAATAGGTCGTAATTCACTAGGATGGCACATATCGGTGGCTTTTTGAGCGGGGCTGGTAGTAATTGTTGGGGACGGCTTATCCCAGGCTAGCCTACGGTAGAAGCCAACTTTTCCTCCACCGGAATTAAGTGCTCCACCCATGGCTTCAGGAAGCAGTTCACGTGGCAAATTTCGCCAGTTACCACCTTCGGGAATCAGTTGGAGGAATCGCAAACGTGAATCGGGGTATGGCGGGAATTGGGGTTCGGGGTCACTTAGGTTTGCGAGTGCTTCTCTTAGGGTTCGCCACTTTGGAAGCCCTATTCCGCTCCGGCTGTGAGTTGGTTGGGGTAGAGCAACTGGTTCGTGGTCGCGACTACCAATAATAATTACCCGCTCACGTATCTGCGGCACCCCATAATTTGCAGCATTTAGGAGACCATAGACATAGGAATAGCCAAGGCGAGTAAACTCATCGAGGATTACCTGAAAAGCTGAGCCGGGTAATTCATCGGGTTCAAGTGGACGCGCTTCTTTACCGCGTTCAGCAATAGGACGATGGCGAATGGCAGCAGAAAGTATACCTCTCACATTTTCCATCACGAAAAAGCGGGGGCGGATACCTTCAATAAGCCGGATGAAATCCCTGAACAAACTGCCTCTGGGGTCTTGTATAGCTGCTCTGCGGCCTGCTGTGCTAAAAGGTTGGCAAGGAGGCCCACCCGAGACTAAAGTGACCTCACCAACTCGTAAATTGGTTGCGTCCAGCAAATCCTGAGCTGTTACTTGTGTCACGTCCTCAAAAACAGTTGCGTTACGGCCCAGGCGGCTTAGATTGATATGAATGGTTTGGCGTGCTATGGGATCGAGCTCGACAAAGGCCAGCGTTTCAAAACCAGCTTGCTCCAAACCCAAGTCTAAACCCATCGCTCCTGAGAACAGAGAAATATGTGAAAAGCGATGCATGCATTTATTTTAGGCCCTTCGCGTAATCTTTGATATACCTATGAAAATCGTCCTCGCTGAGGCCCGATTTAAGAGGGAAGTTCTCCCATTCAAGAGGGAAGTTCTCCCAGTTTGTTCTACCTGTTCTTGAATAAATCCTAAACCACTTTTGGATGTTCGTTCCATCACGAATAGCTGAGGACGAGCTATTTTCACTGTTGTCACGGTTCTTAATCTGTAATGCAATACTGAGGTCTTGGCTAAGGAAATCAACCGACCGCACAACATTGCCCGCGCACCAGACCCACCCATGTGGCTCGAGGCGATTGGCTATGTAGCGCTCCAGCAACTCACCTAGTAGGTTCTCAGCGGCCATGGAAATGCGATGGTTTTCCGAAACTGCAGGTAAGTCCTCTAGCTGAGTGAATGCTTCCAGGATGACGTCCACAGCGGGATCTGCAATGGTTTGCACCTCCTTCAAGGCTAACTGGCTCTCTCTAGCATTAAAATAACGAATAAGGTATTGCATCAGGTAATCTGTAACATCTACTTTTTGTTTATCTTTGCCAATCTTCCGGTAAGCGCTTAGACCCTCCGTATCGTCTATGACTAGCCTCCCTATTTGAGGGAACGCTCCTTTTTGGGGACTATCCCAGCAATATCTCAAGATTACATTGAGACGTATATCCCAAGACTTCCCGAGTTTTTCGGCGGCACTTTTTGCAGACTCCAAGAGATCTGAAAAATCCATTTCTACCCAATACTAAACACCTACAGGCTCTTTTGAGGGTTTATTATCCACAGCCCTGTCCACAATCCCAAAGTCCTGCGCGATGAGCCGCGCGGTCATCTTGGCCGACATCATCACGCTGGGGGTGCCTGCGCCGGGCTGTACCCCGGCCCCTACCAGGTAAAGGTTAGCGATGTCCTCGCTCCTGTTGTGGGGCCGGAAGAAGGCCGACTGAGCCAGGATGGGCTCCGGCCCGAAGGCGTTGCCCAGGTAGCTGTTCAGGGTGTGCTCGAAGTAGTCCGGGGTGATGAAGCTCTTGTGTACCAGACGCTCCATCAGGCCCGGCAGGTAGCCGCGCTCGTCCAGGAACCGGAGTACCTTGTTCACAAACGGCTCGCCCAGCAAGTCCCAGTCCAGCTTGCTGCCGTTGTGGGGGACGGGAATCAGGGTGTAGGCCGCGTGGTGGCCGGGCGGGGCCAGGCTGGGGTCGGTCAGGGTGGGGATGTGCAGGTACTGGCTGAAGTCCCTGGCCAGCACCTTGCGTCCAAAGATGTCCCGTAGCAGTTCCTCGTAGCGCGGCCCCAGGATGATGTTGTGGTGGCGTAGCTTCTGGCCCTCGGTGCCGTCGGCCCGGAAGCCAAAGTAAATCACCACCAGCGACATGCTCTGCGGGCGGTTCTTCACCACCAGATCCGACTGCCAGAAGCGGTACTGCGGCTCAATGAGCTTCAGGTAGGTGTTGGCGTAGTCGGCGTTGGAGACCACGATGTCGGCGTGCAGCACGGTGCCGTCCGCCAGGGTGATGCCCCTGGCAATTTTTTTGCTGCCCTCGCGCACCACGTTGATTTTCCGAACCTCGGCGTTATAGCGCATGGTGCCGCCCAGCTCCTCGAACCTCCGCACGAAGGCGTTCACCAGGGCGCCGGTGCCGCCCAGGGCAAAGTGGATGCCCCAGGTTTTCTCCACAAAGTGAATCATGGCGTAGATGGCGGGCACGCTCAGGGGGTTGCCCCCCACCAGCAGGGTCTCGAAGCTGAACACCTGGCGCAGCTTGGGCGACTTGAAATACTTGCTGGCAAAGCTGAACAGGGTACGCACGGCGTCCAGGCGCAGCAGGTCGGGCACCACCCGCAGCATGGTGCCCAGGTCGCCAAAGTGGGTGTAGCCGAGTTCCAGGAACCCCCGCTCAAAAATGGCTCTGGCATCGGCGTGGAAGCGCTCGTAGCCCTCCAGATCGCCCGGCTCGCCCAGGGCCGCTACCTGGTGGCGGGTGTTCTCGGGGTCGCCGTCGTAGTCGAAGAAGGTACCGTCGTCAAAATAAATACGGTAGAAGGGCAGGATGGGCACAATCTGGACGTACTTGCTGGTGTTGGGGCCGCCCGAAAGGCCCGCCTTGATGCGCTTGTCATCCCCCAGTACCTCGGCGGGAAAGTCGGGTAGATGCAGGTTGGACTGTCCCCGCTCGAGGCTGAACAGCTCCTCGATAAAGTGTGGCACCGTGATGACAGTAGGCCCCATGTCAAAGGTGAAGCCGTCCACTTTGCGCACATAGGCCCGCCCACCGGGGCCGTCCAGTTTTTCCACGATGGTGGTATCGAAGCCCAGGCTTTGCAAACGCAGGCCCATCGCCAGGCCCCCAATCCCCGAACCAATGACAATTGCGGTTTTCGCCATATCAGGGCCAAGGATACTCCGGGCTGCCAGGAACATTCTTCGGTAGAGCTACATTCTGGCGCATTACAGGTCTCGTACTGAGTACTGGCTATCGGCTATCCGCAATCTGCTATCGGCCTTATGCTGTGCTACATGAAAGCCATCCAGGTACACCGCGCCGGCGGCCCCGAAGTGTTGCAACTCACCGACCTGCCCAAACCCAACCCCGGCCCCGGACAGGTGCTCATCCGGGTCGAGGCGGCAGGGCTCAACTTTGCCGACATCCTGTACGTGGCGGGCGAGTACCTGGTGCGTACCCGCTATCCCACGGTTCCGGGTATGGAGTTTGCAGGCGTCATCGAAGCCCTCGGCGAGGGGGCAGTGGGGTTGCAGGTGGGGCAACGGGTGGCGGCATTGGGGGGGAGCGGGGCTTTTGCCGAGTATGCAGTAGTCCATGCCCGCTCAGTACTGCCGGTTCCACCAGGCATGAGCGCTGCCGAGGCAGCGGCTTTTCCGGTTTCCTACTTCACCGCCTACTTTGCCCTGCAAACCCAGGCGAGAGCCCAGCCGGGGGAATGGGTCTTGATTCAGGCGGCAGCCGGAGCGCTGGGCACGGCCTCAATCCAGATTGCTAAGGCCCTGGGCCTGCGGGTGGTGGCCCTGGCCAGCAGCGAGGAAAAACTGGCCCTGTGCCGTAGTCTGGGGGCCGACGTGACCCTGCTCAACACCCAGGACAACCTGGTGGATGCCGTCAAAAACGCCACCGAGGGCCACGGAGTGGACATCCTGATGGAGGTGGTGGGGGGTGCGGGCTTTGCCCACAGCCTCAAGATGCTGGCTTACCGGGGCCGCTTGCTGGTGATTGGTTCGGCCTCGCGCGAGATGGCCCAGATGTACCCGGTGGGTCTGATGAAGGGCAACCAGAGCGTGATTGGCGTCTGGCTCACCCCCTTCCTGAGCGACCCCGCCCTGATGCAAGCGGCCACCGCCTTCCTGATGCCTTTGCTGGCTTCCGGTAAGGTCAAGCCGGTGGTGGGCGAGCGGTTCAAGCTGGAAGAGGCCGCTCTGGCTTTTGAATTCGTGATGAGTCGGAAGAATACCGGCAAGGTGATTCTGGAACCCTGAAAGAGCGAAGGGGGCAAATTTTCTTCCTTGAGCACCCGAACCCTACCATCCTTTGTTCAAGCCCTCCCAGCCAGAGGGTGGCAGTATGCTGTGGCTTATGAAAACTGCCGACGTAGCCGTGGTGGGCCTGGGTGCCATGGGCAGCGCTAGCCTGTACCAGCTGGCCCGGCGCGGGGCCAGGGTAATTGGGATAGACCGGCACGTGCCCCCGCACACCTACGGCTCCAGCCACGGCGAGACCCGCATTACCCGGCAGGCCATCGGCGAGGGGGCCGCTTACGTGCCGCTGGTGCTGCGTTCGCACCAGATATGGCGGGAGCTCGAGGCCCAGACCGGCGCCTCGCTTTTTTTGGCCTGCGGGGGCCTGATTCTGAGTGGTGCGGTGGGCCAGGCCCTGCACCACGGCAAGCCGCAGTTTTTGCAGCGCACCCTGGAGGCCGCCCGGCAGTTTGGCATTCCCCATGAGGTGCTGAACCCCGCCCAGATTGAAGCCCGCTTCCCACAGTTTAGCCTGAAGGGCGACGAGACCGGCTACTACGAGCCGGGGGCGGGGCTCGTTTACCCCGAGCGCTGTGTGCAGGTGCAGCTCGAGCAGGCCCAGCGCCTGGGTGCTGCCGTACACACCGGCGAAACCGTCCGGCGAATCGTTCCCCTGAAAGACGGGGTAGAGATTGAAACCGACCAGGCCCGCTACCAGGCCGCCCAGGTGGTGGTCAGTGCGGGGGCCTGGGCCGCCGAACTGCTGGGGGAGCCCCTGGCGCGGGTGCTGCGGGTCTACCGGCAGGTGCTGTTCTGGCTCGAGGCCCACGACCCCCAAGCCTACCTGCCGGAGCGCTTTCCCATCTTTATCTGGATGTTCGGCAGCGCCGAGGGAGAACACTTTTACGGCTTCCCCCAGGTTTCGCAGGGCGTGAAGGTGGCCACCGAACAGGCCCACACCCCCACCCACCCCGACCAGGTGCAGCGCCAGGTAACCCAAGCCGAAACCCAGGCCATGCTGCGCTACGTGCAGGGCCGCCTGAAGGGGCTGGGCCCCGGCTGCCTCAAGAGCGCTACCTGTCTGTACACCTCCACCGCCGATGGCGACTTCATTCTCGACCACCACCCCGACTCCGAGCGCATCCTGGTGGCCTCGCCCTGCTCCGGGCATGGCTTCAAGCATTCGGCGGCAGTGGGGGAGGCCCTGGCCGAGCTGGCCCTGCACGGGCAAACCCCCTTCGATCTGACCACCTTCCGTCTGGCCCGAAGACCGGCCTGGAGCTAAATCCAGACGCCGATCTTCAAATACCCATTGGGGGTATGCTCTGCTTTGTGGAGATATGGAGATGAGTGGATGCTCTCGAGCGTAACTCCAATGGAATGGATTCTGGGCGGCGTGGTGGGCATTGGCCCGCTGGTGCTGATACTGCTCATCACCGCCCCTTTTGCCGATGTGTTCAAGAAAAAGAGCCGACAAGAGCTGGCTTTAGACGTCAACATCGAACCTTCGACACAGAAAGCCGCGCCTAGCCATGGGTGCCAGCGATAGCTTTGGCTTCCCAGTGCATCAATGCCCTGATCACCGCGTCACGCTCGTTCTGGTGCGAGAGCCGCTTGAGGGCCTCGGGCACCAGAAACCAATCCACCCCGTCCACCTCTTCTTTCTGGGGCCGGGGTGTCCCCCCCACATAGCCCATCAAGAAGTGGTGGACTTCCTTGGTGACAGTGGTCTGGATGCCGTCGTCCTTGACCGTGAAGTGGTAGCGGATGCTGCCCAGGGGCGCCAGCACCTTGGCCTCGATGCCGGTCTCTTCGCGTACTTCGCGGATGGCTGTCTGAAAAAAGCGCTCCCCCGGCTCCACCTGGCCTTTGGGCAGGCTCCAGACCCGCCCGTCCTTGATGGCGATTAGAAGAACCTCGAGGCCCTTCCCTCCGGCCCTCTCGCGCAATACTACTCCCCCCGCCGAAGTCACACGGCGGCGGGATTGCGGCAGTGCCTGAGGCCCATTGCCCCCGGCCATGCCGCGCTTGGGTCTACGGCGGCGCGAACCAACTGAATAACGCATACTGTAACTACTTCCCAATGACCCAGCAATGGGTACCTACCAACAGTGTACACGGAACCGAGGTGTTTGTCGTGTACAAAGGCACATATGACATATCCTCTATCAAATTATGGATTACCGTGCTTAGGTGAACAAAAAAAGCGCCCCGAAGGGCGCTAGCTTGAACAAAGAAAGATCAGCCGAGCTAAGTGCTCCTTAGAAAGGAGGTGATCCAACCGCACCTTCCGGTACAGTTACCTTGTTACGACTTAGCCCCAGTCATGAGCCTTACCCTAGGCGCCTGCCTGTGGCTCCCGGCGACTTCAGGCAAAACCCACT